>CAZYDV010000351.1:0-6256 GCA_964646405.1 uncultured Granulosicoccaceae bacterium
ACGTGCTGCGCGTGGGCACGGTCGGCGACGGCTTCGACAACGTCGCGCCGCTCGCCCTTCAGGATACTCGCGACGCGTGTTTTTTCATCGTCGAGACCACGAATGCGCGGCACATACTCAAACGCACCACCCTGAGCCGGTTTTTGCAGCATCAGGGTGACAGTGTATTCGGATTCATCAAAGTGCCAGCCGTGCTCGCCACCGTCGACGAACACGTTAATGGAGCAGGCGCCGAATGGATCGGCAAAACGATAGAAGGATTGCTTGCCGAGCACGTGCCCGATGAAGTCTTTCAGCGGGTCCCACAGATACAACTGATTGAGCTGGCTGCTGCGCTCGATCTTGTCATAGGGCACTGAGCCGACAAACGTCTGCTCCTGAATATTGACCGCCTCGTCGTCGGCGGCGTCTGGATCGGCATCGTTTAGATAGGCGTTGTGGCTACTCTTGCAAAAATACGCATCATTGCGCATCGCCTCGGCCTCGGCGGCCAGTGGCGTCAATGCGTCGGGCCTGATGAAGCCCGGCAGCATGCAAAGCCCGGTATCCAGATACTCCTGGCGGCTCTGATCGGCAAAGGCGCGGCCCGTGCCGGTGCTGATGTCGTCGATCGGGTAGCGTGCCAGATCGACCAACTGGCGGGCGATGGCTTTCGCATCGGTCATGAGCGCTGTCTCCGTGCTGTGTTGGTGTGCCGAATGCGCGGGTGAATAGTGCGCCAATTGGGGCATGCTAGCGGATTACGCGGGCCTTTCAAAGTCATTGACGAGCGCGCATCGCGGTTGGCGGGATTTCTTGCGTTGGCGCGCCGTGTCATCCAGAATGGTTTTGTCTCTGTTGACAAACTGCCACGTAATCCCGGAGGAAAATACGCTATGGCTACACCGGACGAACTGCTCGAAGCATTGCATCAGAACAAGATCAGCCGGCGCCAGTTTGTCGGCTACATGGGCGCGCTGGGTATTGGCGCTGCGGGGATAACGTCGATGTTATCGGTGCCCGCGCAGGCGGCCACACCCAAAAAGGGCGGCAAGATCACGCTGGGAGTTGAGGCCGCGCAAGCCAAGGATTCGCTCGACCCCACCAGTTATTTTTCCACTGCCAATATCCTGATGGGCTACTCGGTCTACGACAGTCTGGTCAATCGCGGCCCGGACTTAAAACCTGTGCCATGGCTTGCCGAGTCATGGGAAGTAGGCGCCGATGCCAGCGAATGGATTTTCAAATTGCGCACCGACGTCGAGTGGCACGACGGCAAACCGTTCACCGCCGACGACGTGATTTACTCCTGCTCACGCCACACCCGCGAGGGTACGGAATCCCCGGCCAAGGGCTACATGAGCCAGATCGCCGAGATGAAAAAGGACGGCGATCACGTGGTGCGTTTCAAGCTCACCGCACCCAATGCAGACTTTCCGATTGTACTGTCCGATACACGCGTGCAGATTTCGCAAAACGGCTACGAGGATTTCGTCAACACTACCGTCGGTACCGGACCTTTCAAGGTCAAGGAGTGGAAGGCCGGTTCGCGGTATCTGTTCGAGCGCAACGATAACTACTGGGGCTCGGACGGCCCGTGGGTCGATGAGCTGGAAGTGATCGGCATCGGTGATATCACTGCGCGCGTCAACGCACTGCTCTCGGGTGATATCAACGTGATGCTCGAACTCGATCCCAAGGCGGTCAAACTGGTTGAGCGCAACAGCAAGGTTGACCTGATCCGCAGCCCCAGCGGTGCGTTCGTCAATCTGGCGATGATGATGGATCGCGAGCCGACCAACAATGAAGATTTTCGCCTGGCGATGAAATACGCCGTCAATCGCGAGCAGATCGTCAAGAATGTTTTCAAGGGCTATGGCAGCGTTGGCAACGATCACCCGATCTCACCCACCGATCCGTACTTCTGCGCCGATATCGAACAGCGAAGCTACGACCCGGACAAAGCGCGCTTTCATATCAAAAAGGCTGGTCTGGAAAACACGCCGATCGACTTCTACGGCTCCGACGTACCCGGTGCTGGCGCACTGGCGGCCTGCCAGGTGGTGCAGCAATCTGCTGCTGCCGCAGGCATTAACCTGAATCTGATCAACCCGCCTGCCGACACCTACTGGTCTGCCGTGTGGATTCAAAAACCGATGGTCGCATCCGGTTGGGACATGCGTCCGGTGCCGGACCTGATGTTCTCGATCGCGTTCAAGGGCGACAGCGACTGGAACGAAACCAAGTTCGCCGACGATCGATTCGACAAGCTGTTGCTCGCGGCCCGCTCGACCGTCGATTTCGATCAGCGCAAGGCGATGTACTGCGAGATGCAGCAGATTCTGCAGGACGATGGCGGGCACGTGACGTTGGCGTTTCGCGATATTCTGGATGCCAAGGCTAAGAACGTGCAGGGCATCGGCTCGCACCCGTCCGGACCTCTGGGCTTCTACCAGTTTGCCCGCACCGTGTGGATCGACAGCTAATCGGCTGAGTGTCATTTACTGTGATGGCGGGCCCGCTCGGGTCCGCCTGGCATTGCCTGTCGGCACCCATATTCCGTTCATCACCCGAGTGCACGGCGTGCTACGGTGACCTGATATCCGGACAGCCGACATGACGCTGCTGGTGCTGATCACAAAGCGTCTGCTATTGGGTGTGCTGATTCTCTTTATCGTGTCTGCCTTGATCTTCGCCGGCACCGAAATTCTGCCGGGCGATGTGGCGCAGGCGATTCTGGGGCAGGGTGCGACACCGGAACTGATCGCCAATGTCCGCGAACGGCTCGGCCTCGACCAGCCGCTGATCACCCGCTATTTCAATTGGCTGGGCACATTGCTGTCCGGCAACCTCGGCACTTCAATGGTTAGTGGTGCCGACATTTCGGATCTGTTGTCTGAACGCGTGCGCAACACAGTGATGCTGGCCGGCGCCACTGCACTGGTCGCAGTGCCGCTGGCGATCGGCCTGGGGTTGTTGTGCGCACTGAAGCCCGGCAGCCTGCTCGATCGTGCAATATCCAGTGTGTCGCTCAGCCTGATTTCACTGCCGGATTTTCTCGTCGCGATCATTCTGGTCAGCCTCTTTTCAGTCAAACTTGGCTGGTTGCCGGCGATCGCCAATCTGCGCCCGGATCAGGATTTCCTCACCGTGCTGCGGCAGATGGTATTGCCGGTTACAGTATTAGTGTTCACGGTGCTCGCGCACATGATTCGCATGACGCGCACGGCGGTAATCAATGTACTCAGCTCGCCGGCCACTGAAATGGCCATCCTCAAGGGTGTGCCGCGCGCGCGTTTGCTGATGGTGCACGCACTGCCGAATGCGCTGGCACCTATCGCCAATGTGGTCGTACTGAATCTGGCCTACCTGATCTCCGGTATTGTCGTTGTCGAGACACTGTTTAATTTCGCCGGACTCGGTCGCTTGATGGTCGAATCTGTCAGCACGCGCGATATTCCGCTGGTGCAGATTTGTGCATTGCTGTTCTGCGCCGTCTATGTGGTGTTGAACCTGATCGCCGATGTGGTGGCAATTCTGGCCAATCCTCGCTTGCGCTATCCGCGATGATGACAGAAGACACCATACGCCCAGGCAGCTTTCGCGATCTGCTATCGCAAGTCACCATCACGGCGGCGCTCGCCTTTCTGGCTCTGCTGTCGTTCGTGCTGGTGGTGATCTTCGCACCGTGGGTCGCACCCCATCCTGAGGCGGCGATCCTGACAGACGAGAGCTTTGCGCTGCCAACGGATGAACTCTGGCTCGGCAGCGACTTTCTCGGTCGCGATGTGTTCTCGCGCCTGCTCTATGGGGCCAGAGTCACCTTGAGCGTGGCGCTGGCAATCGCGCTGCTCGCCTTCGTC
Source organism: uncultured Granulosicoccaceae bacterium (assembly GCA_964646405.1). Lineage (GTDB taxonomy): Bacteria > Pseudomonadota > Gammaproteobacteria > Granulosicoccales > Granulosicoccaceae > CAKZSB01. The sequence continues at coordinate 3,843 of CAZYDV010000351.1, forward strand.
ATCGGCTGCGGGTTCGGTTTTCTGGCGGCCGCTCGCCGAGGACTCTTCGACACCATCATCAGTCGCATCGTCGATGTGCTGATTTCGTTTCCAGCGATCATGGTCGCACTGATCGTGATCTCGGCACTGGGCTCGACGATACCGGTGTTGATCGTCACCATCGCACTGATCGATGCGACCCGCGTGTTTCGTGTCGCCCGTGCACTGGGTATGGATATCGTGGTGCAGGACTACATTGAAGCTGCATGCGTACGCGGCGAAAAACTCAGCTGGATCATGTGGCACGAGCTGTTGCCAAACGCGCTGGCGCCGCTTGCGGCCGAATTCGGCATCCGCTTCACCTATGCGATTTTGTTTATCTCGGCACTAAGTTTTCTTGGCCTGGGCGTGCAGCCACCACACGCGGATCTGGGTGTGATGGTCAAGGAAAACATGCAGGGATTGTTGTACGAAACCTACACACCGCTGTATCCCGCTTTGTGCATTGCGATCGTGACCTTGTCGGTCAATTTGCTGGTCGACTGGTATCTGAAAACAACTGACGCCGCACTGCCCGAGGAATTGTGACGGACGATTCGCACAACACGGTCTTGTCGGTTCGCGGTCTTGGCGTCAGCGCGCGCGATCGACGCCGCGGGCTGTCGCCGATTGTATCGGACATCTCGTTTACTATTCGCGCCGGCCGTGTCACGGCGCTGATCGGCGAATCCGGTTCTGGCAAAACCACTATCGCACTGGCGTGCCTGGGCTATACGCGAGCAGGCTGTCAGGTTGTCAGTGGAGAAGTGATACTAAACGATCGCAACATCCTGGCTTTGCCCTATGCCGAGCGGCGATTGCTGCGCGGCCGCGAAGTGGCCTACATCGCACAAAGTGCAGCGGCGGCGTTTAATGGCGCGCTGACCATCAATCGCCAGGTGATCGAAACGGCCGTGACGAGCGCCGGACTATCAAAGGGACAAGCGCTGCAAAAAGCCGAGTCACTCTACGCCGAACTCGATCTGCCCGATCATCAGCGCATTGGTACGCGCTACCCGCACCAGGTCAGCGGCGGTCAGCTGCAGCGATTGATGGCGGCAATGGCGATGATGTGTGATCCGGCCCTGCTGATTCTCGATGAGCCCACCACCGCCCTTGATGTCACGACGCAAATCGAAGTGCTGAAGTCCTTTCGAAAACTGATTCGCGACAAACACACCTCGGCAATCTACGTCAGCCACGATCTGGCTGTCGTCGCCCAGGTGGCGGACGACGTGCTGGTGCTGAAAGATGGCATCGTAGTGGAATCCGGCCCAGTGCAGCAGATTATCGAGCGACCACAGCACGCCTATACCAAAGCCCTGATTGCCGCCGCACACGTCATGCCCGAAGAGCTGCCGGCACCCCGTACAATCACCGTAGACGAAAATGTCGATGCGCCGCTATTGCGCGTGCAGAGTGTTACCGCCGGTTACGGTCGCCGCCATCAACATCTGGCTTTGCGTGATGTCAGCATTGAGGTTGAAGCCGGCCGCACACTGGGCGTGATCGGCGAGTCGGGTTCGGGCAAAACCAGTCTGGCACGTGTGGCATCCGGCCTGATGTCGGTCAAGGAAGGCACGGTGGAGTTATCTGGCGAGCGCCTGGCCGACAGCGTGCGGTTGCGCGACCGAGAGACCCAGCGCCACATCCAGTTTGCGTTTCAAATGGCCGATGTGGCGCTGAATCCGCGCCATTCAATCGGCAAGATCCTGCGCCGCCCGGTGCAATTCTACTTCGATCTGGACACCGCATCGGCAACCCAACGCGTGATTGAATTGCTGGGCCTGGTGGAGTTGCCGGCGCACTACATCGATCGCTATCCGCGTCAGTTGTCCGGTGGCGAACGGCAGCGGGTCAATTTGGCACGCGCACTCGCTGCCGAACCAAAATTAATCATCTGCGACGAGATCACCTCCGCGCTGGATACGGTGGTCGCGAAAGCCGTGTTAAAACTGTTGAAAGATTTGCAACAGAAACTGAACGTCGGCTATCTTTTTATCTCACACGATTTATCGGTGATCGCCGAGGTCGCAGACACCATCGCGGTGATGCGCGAGGGCAGGGTTGTGCAAAGTGGCATCGCACGCCAGGTAATGTCGCCCCCGTTTCATCCGTATTCCGAACTGCTGTTGAATTCGGTACCGCAGATGCGAACCACTTGGCTAGATGACCACCTGGCTGCACAGCCTGACTAGTTGTTTGATGGATCAGCAAAAGAGGCGCTCCTTGAATCAGACAGATGACTCAGCCACTTTTAGTCGGCACCTGCGCGATCGCTATGCGGTGGTCGGCGTCGGTGAAACGAGCTACACCCGTGGCGGCAATCAGACCACACGGGCGATGGCCGTCACTGCGATTCGACACGCCATCATCGACGCCGGACTGACCAGCGC
>CAZYDV010000352.1:0-6252 GCA_964646405.1 uncultured Granulosicoccaceae bacterium
CGATCACGGCAGCCTCCTGGTAGGCCGCCACCACAATGCAGACCGTCGGCAGATCGTCGTCGGTTCGATGCGGCTTGCCCAGTCTGCGCGCCGCCAGTGCCAGCACCGCCGGATAGCCGGCATAGACGTAAACGAGCAGCAGCGCCGCCAGCGTGCCCAGCACGAGTGCCAGCGTGCTCAGCATGCCTTGCGATTCGCCTGGGTGATTGTTTCATTCATGTGTGATTGCCTGCCTGGGTGCGCCGTATCCGGACCGATCGGGCGTCGTCGCGTCCGCTCAAACGGTTTGGCTTGTCGAAATTCGTGCCAGCCACGGGCTCAACAGCCGACAAACTGCGGATCTGCCGGGTCAGCTTTGCTCGCTGCATTGCCACTGCGACGTGGCCAGCCAATCCGGGCTGATCTCGATCCCCCAGCCGGGGGCGTCTGACACGGTCATCCGGCCGTCAGTGATAGTGTAGGGCGACTCGACAAAAAGCGCTTGCTGCCACGGATAATACTCGGGCCCCTCGATCGAGAATTCCAGATACTGGCCGGCATTCGGGATCGATTTTAGAAAGTGTGCGGTGAACAGCGTCACCAGCGACAGGTTGGCGCAATGCGGCGTGCAGGGCAGGCCGGCCGCAGCGGCCATACGCGCTACCCGCAGGGCGCGGCTGATGCCGCCGACGTAGCAGATGTCCGGCTGTACGATATCGACGATCCGCTGTTCGATCATCCGCCGCCAGGTGGGCAGGTCGCAGTCCTGCTCGCCGCCGGTCACGTCGATGTCCAGCGCATCGGTCACCTGCTTTGTCAGCTCGAACTCCCAGTAGGGGCAGGGCTCCTCGAAATGACACACGCCCTGATCCTGCAGCATCTGCCCAACCTCGATCGCGCGGCCGGGCGAAAAGCCACTGTTGGCATCGACCAGCAGCGCCACCTCATCGCCCAGCGTACGGCGCACGGCTGGCACGATTGCCTCGGTGCGTCCCGGCCATTCATCGACATCCCGGCCGCACTCGGCAGCGACTCGAAACTTGAACGCATCAAAGCCGAATTCGTCGCGTAGGTCGGTGAGCCGCCGCGCTTCGTCTGCGGCACTGATGTCGCGCCGCATCGATGAGGCATATGCGCGCAACGGGCCGGTGGTGCCGCCTAACAGCTCACAGACGCTTTTGCCCTGATGCCTGCCACGCATGTCCCAGATCGCGGTATCGATGCCGGCCATTGCCCGGCGCAGGTAGGAGCCCGGGAACTTGTGCTCGCGCTCGGTGACGCGGTTCAGCAAATCGTCCAGATCGCTGCTGTCCTCGCCCAGCACCCAGGGGGCAACTTGCCGGTGCAGCACCTGACAGGTGATGTCGCTGTGGTAGGTCGACACCTGTCCCCAACCCTGCAGGCCACATCGGCTGGTGATACGGACAAAGCCGACGAATTCATTGCAGAAGGTTTCGATGCGTGAAATCACGAGCGGCTCGAATCTGATAACCCTGTCCTCTATATGGGTATTGCAGGCTTTAGGGTGTTGCCCTGGGCGTTCACCTTGCGTGCGGGGGCTAAGTGTTCTTATACTCGACGGCGTGTAACCGTTTTCGCAGTGACTCAAGCTGTGCAGTCTTTCGAGCCAAAAACACCTGCACCACGGCCAGCACCCGCAAACGCGCCATCACGCAGGCGCACTCTACGAACATACTGAGGGGAAAGTCTATGCGCAAATTGCTTAAAAGAGCGGTGGTTGTCGCGATGGCAACGCTCGCTGGAGCAACGGTTGCATCCGCTGAAAACGTCAAGATCGCGTTCATCGATCCGCTGTCCGGACCGTTCGCCACCACCGGCACCAACGGTCTGGCAGAGTGGAAGTTTGCCGCCGATGAGCTGGTCAACAAAAAGGGTGGTGTACTCGGTGGCACCAACTTTGAAATCGTCGCGTTCGACAACAAAATCAGCGCCAAGGAGTCACTGATTCAACTGCAGGTGGCAATCGACCAGGGCATTCGCTTCATCGCGCAGGGCAACTCATCCGGTGTCGCCAACGCACTGACTGATGCGATTAACAAACACAACCGACGCAACCCCGACAGCCGCGTGCTGTTCATCAACTACTCAGCAGTCGATCCAGCGCTCACCAACGACAAGTGCAACTTCTGGCACTTTCGCTTCGACGCCAATGCCGACATCAAAATGGATGCGCTGACTGACGTCATGGCGCAGGATGATAACCTCAAGAAGGTTTATCTGATTGGTCAGGACTACTCGTTCGGCAAGGCCGTTGCCGCCGCCGCTGAGGCCAACATCGCCAAAAAGATGCCGGAGACCGAAATCGTCGGCAACGAGCTGCACCCGATCGGCAAGGTGAAGGACTTCACGCCTTATGCACGCAAGATCGTCAATTCCGGCGCCGATGCGATGATCACCGGCAACTGGGGTTCCGATATGGTAGGCCTGGGCAAAGCGGTGATTGAAGCGGGTTTCAAAGGCCCGATCTACACCTACTACGCGGCCAACAATGGCATCACCAAAACGTTTGGCGAGGCGGGCAAGAACGCCATCCGGCTGGTGCACGAGGGCGTGGTCAATCCACCAGCCTCAGATACAGCCTCAGCTTATGTCACCGCCTTCAAGGAAAAGAACCCGGATTTCGATATCACCCAGGCGCGAATCACCAACGCGGTAGAAATGCTCGCCAAGGCGATCGATGCAGCCGGTGCCGCCGATGACATCGTTGCCATCGCCAACGCACTCGAGGGCATGGAGCACGACAGCCTCTGGGGTGGCAAGGTGATGATGCGTGCCGACGACCACCAGGCGATTCAGGATGTGCACATCTCGGTGCACACCAACGATGGTGTGGTTCACGACAGTGACAACTCCGGCTACGGACTGGTGACCGAATCTACCGTCGCCATGGCCTCAGCCGACAGCGCCACCAGCTGTAAGATGAAGCGCCCCTAGGAGTCTGCGCGGCAGAACCTCCACTACTGCGAGCGCGCCAGATTGCACCTGAAAACGTCTTTATTTTCGTCGCGTAGGAAAGACTATGCTTCTCAAATACAACCATTTTCAGTCACAACCGAGCACACTCTCGCTACGCGGACTTCTACCGCGCAGACTCCTGGCGAGCCTCTCCACGGCTCGAACCCGGCCATCGGTGCATTTGTACATCGACAAGCCCGGGACCCGATGCGCCGGTGTGTGAGTGACTCGCACACCGGCGTTTTGGTCATCCAACGCACCTGATCAAACAAACGGCGCCCACCCTATGGATCTGATCGCAATCAATCTGATCGACGGTCTCGTCACCGGCATGCTGTTGTTTATGCTGTCCAGTGGCTTGACCCTGATCTTTTCAATGATGGGGGTGCTCAATTTCGCCCACGCAAGCTTTTATATGCTGGGCGCCTACTTTGCCTACCAGATTTCCACCTCGTTCGGGTTCTGGACCGGGCTTTTGATCGCACCGATTATCGTTGGAATTGCCGGTGCCATGATCGAGCGTTACGGATTGCGCCGCGTGCACCAGTATGGCCACGTGCCGGAACTGATTTTCACGTTCGGTCTGGCCTTGCTGATTGAAGAAGTGGTGCAGTTTTTCTGGGGCAAGAACCAGATCCCCTACGAGGAGCCCGAAATTCTTAATTTTGCGTTGTTCGCAATCAACGGCAACTCCGTATCGGCCTATCGCATTTTCATGATTTTTGTCGCCATGCTGATCTTCATGGTGTTGTTGTACATACTCACGCGAACCCGTGTGGGCATGATCATTCAGGCAGCACTCAGTCATCCCAATACGGTGCAGAACCTCGGTCACAACGTGCCGCAGGTGTTCATGGGGGTGTTTGGCGTCGGCACCGCTTTGGCAGGAGTCGCCGGCGTGATTGCCGGGCCGGTGCTCGGCACCTTTCCCGGCATGGCGTTTCTGCTTGGCTCGATCGTCTTCGTCACGATCGTGATTGGTGGTCTGGGTTCACTGTGGGGGGCGCTGGTGGCATCGTTGCTGATTGGCTGGATCACCACCTTCGCGGCCGCCTACAACTTCGAATTTGCCGATCTGCTGATGGCCATGGGGCTTGAGCGGCCGGCTGATCTCGCCTCCAGTAAGCTGCGCGACGCATGGACACTGACATTGCCGCAGATTGGCCCGATCCTGCCCTATTTGTTGATGGTGATCGTGCTGGTGTTCCGCCCCTTCGGTCTGTTCGGGAAGCGTGACGTATGAATGAAGTCGCCAGTCGTCCAGCCACCGCGTCGCAGCGCAGTCCGGCCACCCTGACCACGCTTGCACCGTGGATCGTGTGTGCCGTCTTTCTGGTATTTCTGCCTTATATCTTCTCCGATCGAAGCACCATCACCATCATGAACCAGATGGCGATCACGATCGTGTTTGCGCTGAGCTACAACATGCTGTTGGGGCAGGGCGGCATGCTGAGCTTTGGTCATGCGGTGTATATGGGTATGGGCGGTTTTATGTGTATGCACCTGTTCAATTATGTGGAGTACGATGAATGGTGGATACCACTGCCGGTGATGCCCTTTCTGGCGGGCCTTTTCGGTCTGGCCTTCGCGGTGATGATCGGTTTTTTCTCCACCCGCAGAGCCGGCACTGTTTTCGCCATGATCTCGCTTGGCATCGGTGAGTTAATCGCCGCGTGTTCGATCATCATCGTCGTGTTTTTCGGCGGTGAAGAAGGCATCAGCGGTGACCGCACCTACGGCCCAACCGTCTTCGGTTATGACTTCTCCTCGCAGATCGAGGTCTACTACCTGACCGCCGCCTGGCTGCTGATCGCGGCGGCCGCCATGTATTTGTTTTCGCAAACACCCGTCGGACGCATGGCCAATGCTGTGCGCGACAACCCCGAGCGCGCCGAATTTCTCGGTTACTCGCAGCGCTACGTTCGCTACTACTCGTTTTGTATTTCCGGCTTTTTTGCCGGCGTGGCGGGTGGCCTGTTCGCGATTAACTACGAAATCCTCACCGAAGAAAATCTCAACCTCGCAACCTCCGGATCGATCCTGCTGGTGACGTTTCTCGGCGGTGTCGGTTTTTTTATCGGACCCGTCATTGGCGCGATTGTGTTCACGCTGTTGCAGACTGTGCTCAGCCTGCACACTGAACTCTGGCAGCTCTACGTTGGCATCCTGTTTGTCGCTACCGTGATGTTTTTTCCATTCGGGCTCGCCGGCCTGTTGGCCATGCACGTTGGCCCGTGGCGCAACGGCAAGCTAGGGTCACTGATCGTCCCGTATCTGAAAACCCTGTTGCCCGGTGCCATCGGTATTCTTGGTTGCGCCGGATTGCTGGAGATCCTCTTTCACTATCGCCACGCCTCCACTGGTGACGATCAAATGTCGCTGTTCGGCATTTCGTTCTCCTCGCACTCGATTAGCGCCTGGCTGATCTGTATCGCCGTGGCGGTCATCGGCATCGGAATCGCGCGCCACTTCGCCGCCGACCTGCGCGAACGCTGGTCACACGCCAGTACCCCGGGTGACGCATCATGAGTGGCATCGCACTGGAGCTGTCCGGCGTCCACAAATCGTTCGGCAAGACCGAAATCATTCGCGGGCTCGATCTGTCGATCGGTCGTGCAGAACGTCACGCCATCATCGGCCCCAACGGGGCTGGCAAGTCGACGCTATTCAACCTGATCACCGGTCGTTTTCCGCTCTCGCAGGGCACCATCCGCCTGCACGGCAAAGACCTGGCAGGCCTTGCACCCTACGAGATCAACCGCCTGGGGCTGAGCCGCAGTTTTCAGATCACCAATATTTTTCCGCGCATGTCGGTGCTGGAAAACGTTCGGTGTGCGCTGCTGTGGCCGCAGGGGTTTCGCTACTCTTTCTGGCATATCGTGTCGCGCCAGCGAGCACTGAATGAGTCTGCCGAGCAACTACTCGAAAGCATCAACCTGACCCATCGGCGCGACATACCCGCCGGCCTTTTGTCCTACGCCGAGCAACGCGCGCTGGAGATTGGCATCACCATCGCCGGCGGCGCCGACGTCATCATGCTCGATGAACCGACAGCCGGCATGAGTCACTCCGAGACCGACTACATCGTCAACCTGATCCGTGAAGTTACGGCCGGCAAGACACTGATCATGGTCGAACACGACATGGGTGTGGTGTTTGATCTGTCAGATCGAATTTCCGTCCTGGTCTACGGCGAGATTATCGCCACCGACGCGCCAGCACTGGTTCGCGCAAACCCCAAGGTGCAGGAAGCCTATCTGGGCGCGGCCCTCGAAGAGGAGCAGTCGGCATGAGCGA
>CAZYDV010000353.1:0-6170 GCA_964646405.1 uncultured Granulosicoccaceae bacterium
GTCCACGCACCACCCGCGTAGGCTGAGAAGCGATGTTGATAATGGCGTTTTTGCAATGCGGACACTTCACAAGCGATTCCCGTCGTTGGCTTCGCTGATTTTATCAAGCAGGAATTTTGAATCAACTGCCAGCGTTGCAGCAGACTTCGAGACCCTGTTGTCACTTGTCGTCTTTGGTAACAGTTTTTGACAGCCGCCAGGTTAACAGACAATCCCGGCCTGCCAATACCGACTGTACAGGCTGACACCCGGCCCGTCGCTTCGGGGACGATGCTGCAGACGACATTGTCTGGTAGCTGTCGCAACAATTCATGCTCATCCACGCGAACGCAAATTTGTGTATCAGGACGCTACGATGGCACTGTCGTTGAATAATGCCCCTGCGCAGTTAAAACTCAAAGCTAAATGGTGACACATCGATGAAAAAGTCAAAACTGGCAATAGCTCTGTTTTCAATTCTTGCGGGCGGCACAACGACGTCGTTCGCTGTCGAAGACATGACCAATATCCTGCCCAATGCCAAAGCGGGCGAATGCTACGCTAAAGTGCTGACCCCGGCACAATATCGTTCCGAGAGCACTCAGGTTGTGGTTCGTGAGGCGAGCGAAACCGTAAAAATTATTCCGGCAAAGTACCGCTGGGAAGAAGAGCGAATCCTGTCTGCCGAGAGCGGCAGTCAACTTCAGGTCATTCCGGCCAGCTACAAGACTGAACAAGTCAGCTATGAGATTTCTCCAGCCAGCACACAGTGGGTAGCCAACTCACGCAACAGCGACGTACCGGCGAACCCCGGAATGTTGCAGATAGCTCGCGCCGGCGGTGCAGACATAGACAGCGCTGTACCTGGTCAGTGTTTTCACGAACATTCGAATGCTGCGAAATACAAGACAGTTACCGAACGTGTACTGGTGTCTGAAGCGTCCGAGAAAATTGAACTGGTTGACGCCCGCTACGAATGGGTTGAGCAGCGCGTGATGGTGAGCCCAGAGGTTCGCAAGCTGGTGGAAGTGCCGGCGACATACGAAACCATCACCGAGAAAGTCCTGGTCGAGAGTGCGAAGACGGTATGGAAAAAGGGTCATGGCACCATTGAGCGAATTGACGATGAAACCGGCGATGTCATGTGTCTGGTCGAAGTGCCTGCAGTCTACAAAAACGTCTCGCGGCAAGTCACGAAAACACCGGCCACCACCCGTGAGATCGTCGAGCCAGCCAAGTACGAAACCGTTCGTGTCAAAAAGCTGGTAGCTGATGCGCGCGAAGTTCGCACAGCGGTTCCGGCCGTGTACAAGAACGTCACCAAGACGGTCATGGCGTCCCCCGCTGCACATGTCTGGCATCCGGTGGAAACCCAGGGTAACTTTGGCCCGAAGAGTGGTAATGTCATTTGCCTGAAAGAGACTCCGGCCAAAATGGGTACGATCAGCAAGCGCGTACTGAGCACGCCTGCCAGCGTCAAAAAGGTAGAGATTCCCGCCAAGTACACGACCAAGAAAGTTCGCAAACTGGTGAGTCCTGCCAGCGAGCAGCGCACCACTATTCCAGCGGTAACCGATACTGTCAGCAAGACGGTCAAGATATCGGATGCACGCCTTGAGTGGCGACCGATTCTGTGCCAGGTCAACATGACCAACGACAACATTAAGCGCGTGCAGTCTGCACTGAAAGCCAAAGGCTACAACCCCGGCCCGATCGATGGCTTCATGGGTCGTGGCACCATGTCTGCGATTGAGCGTTTCCAGCGCAGCAACGACCTTGCAACCGGCGGTCTGACGTACGACACCCTGGGTAAACTGGGTCTCAAGATCGAGTCGTAATCTGTTGCAGTAAAACAGCCGGGGGCGCGATAGGCGCCTCCGGTTCATACCTGGCCAGACGTGGACAGTTGTTTTTTTAATAGATATTTCTGCCATCCTTCGAGCACAGTTTCGTCGCGCTGATTGCGCACGATCGAATTTAAGGTAATGACACCAGTGGTCCTCTGTGCGACGAGTTCCACTACACTCAACCTCGTATAAAGTGTATCACCCACGTACACCGGTGCTACAAAGCGGCTGCCCTGCTCGATAAAACCCAGCATTGACTGTTCGACCATGTGCGGAAACACTCCAGCGCCCGCAGCGGTCTGAATCAACGTTTGAAATCCATGCGCCTGCAACCCAGGCATACCTCTGGCTCGACAGTATTCAATATCGTAGTGGGACGGGTGATTGTCTGCACTTGCCAGTTGAAACGCTGCAAACAGCGACTCGGTCATGGTTCTCGAAGGGCTCAGGAATTCCTCGCCCAGCGCGAAATCTTCAAACCATCGCTGTGGGTGTAGTTGATGCTTCACGGGTTTTGAATCACCTGTTTTATCCAGTCGCTGACCACTCTGATGCGACGCAAGTTTGCCTGATCTGTACGCATCAGTAACCACAATTCACGCGCCGGTGGCCGCGTGTCGAGGGTCACCGGTGTCAACGAGTGCTGTTGTGCAATTCTGTCTGGCAGTACACTCTTACCCGCGCCGCACTTGATCGCGTGCAAAGCGGTTTCCAGATCGTGAATACGCAGCCCTGCCAACGGTTCACGTCTCACGCGGGCCGTCTCTTCAATCCATCGCGCGGGTGCCAGATGTGACAATTCTGCTTCATAGCCAATCCACGGTAGCGCAGTCGCATCGACACCCGGCATTGCATAAACCGAACACGTCAGTTGTGCAAGCTTGCGGGTGACTAGTTTTGTCCCGCCGCGATTCGGTCGCGCCATACGGATCGCAAGATCTGCCTCACGTCGGGCAAGGTTCAGATTTCTACTATCTGCAATTAGCTGCAACTGCAGATGCGGGTATTCGCGCAGCAGCGAATCCACCCGCGGTGCCAGCAGATGATTGGCAACGGCTGCCACCGAACTTAGCCGCACCACACCACAACACTGATGCTGCGCATCGAGCAGTTGTTCGACTATCGCGACATGACGTTCCATGCCGTCGATTTGCTCTGCCAGCGCAGTACCCAGTGGTGTCAGCTCGAGTAAGCCGCCAGCCGCTCGCGTGTACAGCGGTGCGTCGGCCCGCGCTTGCAATGCAGTCAGACGGCGCGACACGGTGGTGTCGTCGACGCCCAGCGATCTCGCGGCGGCGGCCAGACTTTTACGATTTCTGATCGCCGTCAGATATCGAAGATCGTTCCAGTTATCAAGTTGCATCATTGCAGTTTAATCCTGCAGCCTTGCGCCTTCAAACACGCCCTGGAGTCGGCACACAATAGCGTCATCACCATCAAAGGAGATGCCTGCCATGAAATTTGCCGTATTGTTCGAAGATGCCCCGGACACAGCATCCATCCGTCGCCGCCATTTGGCTGCCCATCTGGAATTTCTAAAGTGCAACAGTCAATCGATACAGGCCGTGGGGCCGTTGCTTGGCGAAAACGCCGCGCCCACCGGCGGTTTGTGGCTGGTTAACGCAGAAACGAGCGACGATGTGATGCAACTGGTGGAGCAGGATCCGTTCTGGCCAACCGGGCTTCGCCAGTCAGTGCGTATCCGGCAGTGGGTGCAGGTATTCGCCAACGGGCAGGTGCAGACCGATTCCTGAGCGGCGCCGCTTGTAAAGGCCCGCAATAGCCCCGGCACTTTTGCTTACGCGAGCTTTCTGCCCTCGGGGTAGGTTCGCAATGCGACGACGTCGCCCTCTGACAATCGATCCTGAACGCCCTGCCAGTAGTCGAGTGTCATCAGGTCGGCATGGGTCTCGCGAAAGTGTCGGCGTGCCTCGCGGTTGTCCAGTTGCAGCCCCGACTCGATTTCCTCGGGCAGGAAAACGACACCTTCTTCGAAGTACCAGTCGGGTGTATCCTCTTCCCCGTCAATGCGATCGAGGTTGGTGCGTATTTTGACATCGGTGAGCTTTTCCAGGGCATCGTAGTCGAAAAGGAAGACCTTATCGTAGCGGCCAACGCCATAGTTGCGACCATCCAGATCTTTGTTGAATATGTTCGCCGCCGCGTTGTTTTTTATGCAGTGCCCCAGGTTATTGATGATCTTGCGGATCTCGCGATCACTTGCTCGCTCGAAGTACACCGGCAGTGGCACTATTTTCAATTGCACGATCAGCGATTTGAACAATACGTGATCGCCGCTGATGCTGACTGATTCACTGGCATTGGCGGCCAGATCCAGCAACAGATCGTGATCAAACATCTCGCGATCCAGCCTCAGATTGTGATAGATGATGTTGTCGACCATGCTGCCGGTGCGATTGATCTGGTGCACGATTCTGTACTGGTCCAGTACGGCATCAATGCCTCCAAATTCTCCCCATTTATAGGATTTTGTCGGCTTGTCTCTGACGACTTTCAGATGATAAGTGCTTGCGGCGAATGTGAATCCGATGGCGACGGTGCCATCAAAGCCAGGTGACGAGGCCAACACCTGCCCGGCACTGTGCATCTGTTCTTTGAGTTCGTTGAGTACCGCTACCTTGCCGACGTGATTGAACCCGATCGTTGAATAGTGCAGACCCAGTGGACGCAACGGCATGATGCTATAGAGGAAAACACAGATCTGATAATAGAGCTCGTTGGTGACGTGGAAATTCGCCAGCGTCGAGCTCAGCAGATTGTGAGCATCGGCTGTCTTGTGCAAAAACGCATCCACCACTATACCCTGCTCGCTGTTCAGCAGAGCCAGTATGAACGGCGCATGCGTCTCATCGGCCTTCACCACGCGTCCGACGATAAACCCGGTGACATCGCGAAAAAATCCGGCCCTCAAAATATCAACAGCGATAACAGACGCATCACCGTACTCACCCAGTCGCTCGAGTTGGGTGAAACGTTCAGCCACTTTGTTCGCCGTGGTTTGCGGCTCGCTAAACGCTATGGAAAAACCTGGCAGCGCGAGCATCTCCAGCACCTGTCGGGGTGACAATGTGCCGTCGATCTGAAATCGCTGCCAGGGTTGCTCCAGCGCCTTGGCACGTTTGACCGATGGCAGCGAAAACGAGTACTCGACCGGTCGCCACTCGCCCTTGTAGATTTGCCTTTTGATCGAGTGCATGAAACTGAATGCAATGTCCGCTTCATAGCGATCGGCTATGCCGTCGATATAGCACTGCTGCAGATCTTCCCACAGCGATTCTTCTGCACCCAGATCGGGAAACGCCGCCAGCAGCCGGGGGGTGTCGCGCTCGATGTACTCACTGTACAGATTCAATCGTTCGTGACTGATTTGAATCGACTGCTGCGGATCACGATTTTCGAACGCGCGCCGGGCCTGGTAGGGATAGTCACACAGCTCGGCGTAAAACTGATCGAACAGTTGCAACATAAACTGACAGGTGAGCTTTACTCGCAGCTCGACGTCAGTAGCGTCGGCAATCTGCTCCAGTAGCTTGTCGCTCATAACTGCCGATTCCCTGCCAACTGCCTAGCTCTCGATCGACACTTCATAGCCGGTGAATTTTCGAACATTAATGACGCCAGTGTCGAAAATCAGATATTGCGCCTTTATTCCGACCAGTGTGGCATCGATATCGGCTACTTTATCGAAATTAAGGGAGCTGATTTTCGACGGATACTGCTGCACCGGATAGCGAATGTTTACCGCCGACTCACTGTTAAGTGGCTGTACAGCGTCGTCACCAAAGCGCGACCGCAGCTGATCTATCTGTTCGACGATCGTCTCACTGATACTTGTGGTCTGCGCTGCCAGGTCGATGTCGGCCGGCACCTCGCGCAGCATCGCTCGCCAGTTGGTTTTATCCTTTTGAGTTTGCGCGATGGCGGTCTCCAGCAGGCCGGAAATATGCCGCGTGGCTACCCGAAAGATCGGCACAGCCTGCACTGCTCCCTGGTCAATCCAGCGCGACGGTATATTGCTGTGCCGCGTGATGCCCACCTTCAGACCGGAGGTGTTGGCGAGATAAACAAAATGGGTATCCATGCACCAGCGCTGCCCCCACTCAGGCTCACGACAGGTGCCCTGCTCAAAATGGCACAGCTCCGGTTTGACAATACACATGTCACAACTCGCAAGCTTGCGCATGCAGGGAAAGCAATGTCCCTGGGAAAAACTTTTCTTTGTCTTTCTGCCGCAGGCGATACAGTTGATCTGGCCGGTATAGTGCAATCGCAGGCGCTGTCCGATCAACGGATTAAGTGCCTGCTGCTGCTCGCCAAGTACCA
>CAZYDV010000354.1:0-6161 GCA_964646405.1 uncultured Granulosicoccaceae bacterium
TCCTGCAACGCCTTTCCCTGCGCGGTGGTGATGTCGGCCAGCCGATACAGTATCGGATCATCGGCGCCAAGCGTGTTGGAGACGATATTTTTCAACCGCCGACAGGTCGGGCAACCGGGGTCATGTATTTGCACGATCACGGGTGTACCGCCACCGATAACCGACAGATCATGCAATTCGCGATTTTGTTGGTCGTATGCGTTGATGCCAAACGCGGTAAATCCCAGGCCGAGCGCCACCGCCGAACCGATGAGAAACTTTCGCCGCAACTCGGGTGACTTGTCTACTTTGGCCCCGAGTGATTTGGCTTTACGGGATTTCTTGCCCATTCGTCGCTTCGCCTTCCCAATGTTGGTAACTGAGGCTGCAACGAATAAGCCCGGAGTTTGATTGCAGGCTATCCGAGATGGACCTCATGGCGTGTGAGCTTTGTCCAGTCAAAGCCCACGCCGATGCCTGGCGTGTCTGGCGCAACGGCTCGACAGTTGCGCACGACCAACGGCCGGGTTGTGTACTCATCGATAGGGAAGGAATGCACCTCCAGCCAGCCTGCATCCCTGCGGGCGGACAACAGCGAGACATGTAGCTCCTGCATGCCATGACTGCAGACGCTAATGCCTTGTTGCTCTGCCAGGTCCGCCGCTCTGAGCCAGCCGGTCACCCCACCACAATTACTCGCATCGGGCTGCAAAAACGACAAGCTGGCAGCGCGCAACGCCGCATCAAATTCTTCAATCGTGTGCAGGTTTTCGCCCTGCGCCAGAGCGATGCCCGTTTGCTCGGCGATCCGGGTGTAACCGTCGAAATCCTCGGGGATCACTGGCTCCTCAAACCAGATCACGTCTTGTTCGCGAAATCCCAGTGCCGCCTGAATCGCGGTATCGACATCCATCGAGTAATTGGCGTCGACCATGAACCCGACATCCGCACCAATATGTTGCCGCACTGCCGCTGTGCGCCGGAAATCATCCTCCAGATCCGGTTGTCCAACCTTGATTTTCACGGCATTGAAGCCGCGCTCAAGGTAGCCGTCGATCGAGCGAAGTAGTTTGTCGAGCGGAAAATTGAGGTCGATGCCACCACAATAGGCCTGGCAATCCTCTGCGTGTCCGCCGGCCATGACACGCAATGGCTGATCGATTCGCTTGCCCTTGAGATCCCACAACGCGATATCGATCGCGGAGATTGCGAATGCGGCGACACCGCCACGGCCGACATAGTGGATATGCCAAAGCATATCGTCGTAAAGCGGGTCGATATCCGTGCTGTCCCGGCCTATCAGAAACGGCGTGAGATCGTATTGCATCATCGCCGCGATCGCCCTGCCCCCGCGGCCGCCAGTGTAGCTGTAGCCTGTCCCCTCCAGCCCGTCATCGGTGCGAATCGTCGCCGTCAGCAGTTCAAAATGGGTGTGATCACCGTGCCGGGCATCAACCAGCACCTCGGACAGTGGCACCAAAAAAAGCCGGGTTGTGATTTCTGTTATTCTTGCCATGGCATCAAATTGCTCGCGTTCATGAAATCTGAATTGCCTGGCCCCACCGTCACACCGGGCAACCGCTTAATGCTATCAAATGCAACCGAAGCCGACCTAAAAAGCGGCCGATTTGCGCCTGCGCTACTTCATTACCTGCCATGAAAACTCTCATCCTCGGTGGCGTTAAGTCCGGAAAATCACGACAGGCCGAGGCAATCGCAACGTCCAGTGGCCGCCCGGTCACCGTCATCGCGACGGCACAGCCACACGACACCGAAATGCGTTTGAGAATTCAGCGCCACCAGGATCAGCGACCGACCGGCTGGCGTTTGGTGGAAGAGCCACTGGCACTCGGCGCGGCACTCGCCAATCACTGTACGGCAGATCGATTCGTCATCGTCGATTGCCTGACTCTCTGGCTCACGCAATTGCTGATGCAGTCTGATCGGCAGCGCCTGCAGACCGAGCTGCAGACTGTGCTAAACGCGGTAAGCGACGCGGATGGCAGCCTGGCAATGGTAGGAAACGAGAGCAGCATGGGTATCACGCC
Organism: uncultured Granulosicoccaceae bacterium; assembly: GCA_964646405.1. Lineage (GTDB taxonomy): Bacteria > Pseudomonadota > Gammaproteobacteria > Granulosicoccales > Granulosicoccaceae > CAKZSB01. Next base: position 2,028 of record CAZYDV010000354.1, read on the forward strand.
ACTTGGCGAGCTGACCCGAGCGTACTGCGACCACGCGGGCGTACTACATCAAAAGCTCGCAGCTCGATGCGACAGGGTTATTCTGACCGTCGCCGGACTGCCGCACTACCTCAAAGGCAATCCATCAACACAACGGAGCTCGATGTGACGAGCGAACAAGACGAACACAAGCGGCAGATGCAGGCACTGCAGGCCGAACAACGCGACAAGATTCGCAACCGCAAGACCGCCGAACGAGGCCTGGTCCTGGTGCACACAGGTGACGGCAAGGGCAAATCCAGCTCGGCATTCGGTGTGGTCGCACGCGCCTTGGGCTGGGGTCATAAAGTGGCGGTGGTGCAATATATAAAGGGCACGTGGAAGACCGGAGAACGCGAGTTCTTTAAACACTTCCCCGAGCAGTTGCACTGGCACACCATGGGTGACGGCTTCACCTGGGACACTCAGGATCTCGAGCGAGATCGCCAAACCGCGGACGTCGCGTTCGACAAGAGCTGCCAGCTAATGAACAGCGGTGACTATGATCTGATCGTGCTGGACGAGATCAACATTGTGCTGCGCTACGACTATCTGCCGCTTGAACGCGTCATCGACGGGGTGCGGCAACGCGATCAGCGCACCAGTGTCATCCTGACTGGACGCGATGCCAAAGCCCCCCTGCTCGACATGGCCGATCTGGTGACGGAGATGCGCGAGATAAAACACCCGTTTCAAGCCGGCATCAAAGCCAGGCAGGGAATAGACTTTTGAGTCGTCTCCCCTGCTACCCGGGTCGACCGTGACCAGTCGAGCACTGATGTTCCAGGGCACCGGTTCGGACGTCGGCAAATCGACGATCGTCGCCGGCATTTGTCGCCTGGCAAGGCGCCGCGGTCTGGACGTCGCCCCGTTCAAACCGCAGAACATGTCGAATAACGCAGCCGTCTGCCCTGACGGTGGCGAGATTGGCCGCGCGCAGGCATTGCAGGCGCGCGCCGCAGGGTTGGCGCTGCACACAGACATGAACCCGGTGTTGCTCAAGCCGCAAAGCGATCGCACGGCCCAGGTAGTGGTACATGGTCGGGTGCTCGATACGCACTCTGCCAGCGATTACATGAACCATGCGCGCGGACAACTGCTGGACGCGGTGATGCAGAGCTTTAACCACCTCGCTCGTCGACACGAGCTGATACTGGTCGAGGGCGCCGGCAGCCCGGCTGAAATCAACCTGCGCGATTGCGACATCGCCAACATGGGATTTGCAACCGCGGCCAAAGTGCCGGTGTGTCTGATCGGCGATATCGACCGCGGCGGTGTCATCGCGGCCATCGCCGGCACTCGACAGGTGCTGCCAGCGCAGGATCGCGCGATGATCAAAAGTTTTATCATTAACCGCTTTCGCGGAGACCCCGCGCTGTTCACCGCTGGTGTGAGCGCCATTGAGGAACTGACGGACTGGCCCTGCCGTGGCGTGGTGCCCTGGTTGCCCGGCGCCACTCGCCTGCCCCAGGAGGACGCAGTGACGCTGGAGCAGATTTCACCCGCCGACCACGGCACCACCGAACGACTAAAATTGGCCGTGCCGATGCTATCGCGCATTGCCAACTTCGACGACATGGACCCGCTCAGTGCCGAGCCCGGAGTCGACCTGATTTTCGTGCCACCCGGTCAATCCATTCCCCTCGATGCGGCTGCGGTGATTATCCCAGGCACCAAGTCAACACTCGCTGATCTGGATTTTCTGCGCGCTCAGGGTTGGGACCACGACATCCTCGCGCTGGCACGCGCCGGGCGACGGACTACAGGCATCTGCGGTGGCTACCAATTGCTTGGGCGACGGATCAGCGACCCGGATGCCATAGAAGGTACCGCGCGCACGGATATTGGGCTGTCGCTGCTGGATGTGAACACAACCATGCATTGTCACAAGCAGACCCGCATCAGCGATGGCGTCTGCACGCGCTCAGGCGCCCACCTCGAGGGATACGAAATTCACATCGGCCAGACCGATGGGCCAGACACGGCCCGACCCGTTTCGATGCTCGGCGGTGCACCAAACGGTGCCCGCAACGCTGCCGGCAACGTGGAGGGCACCTATCTGCACGGCCTGTTCGCCAATGACGAATTCCGGGCTGAATGGCTCGAGTCCTTGCGCCGAGGCACTGCCAGCCAACTGGACTATCAGGCCAGTGTAGAGGCAGAGCTGGACGGCCTTGCCGACAGCCTGGAACAGGCGCTTGATATCGACGCTTTATTGGACGATGCCAGCGCGATCAGACGCTGACTGGCCCACCTTTTTACCCAATAAACAGGCGGCCCGGGCACCATTGCTAAATTGTGTGTTCAACCCGGGCGATTCACCGAGGTTACAGTTTGACGCGCGAAATTATCGACTATACTGCCGCCTCCCAACCAGCAAGCACCTGCTATGTCCGCCGAGCACAGTATCGAAGTCCAGAATTCCTTTAACGATGAGCAACTTCGTGCACTCGACTGGAAAAATCTCGACTGCCTCAACGGACGCCTGCTGGAACTACACGGACAGGGCAAGCTCGGCAATGAGCGATTTGCCAAACTGCCCCTGAAACCCATTTTGTGTATCGATCAAATCAATGTCATCGACGACAAACAGATCCGCGCTACATTCACCTTCCCACAGGATCCGTCCGACTGGGCGTTCGATCGCAGCGAGTCGCTGGAAATGCTTTTTCAGGATCAGCTTGATCAACTGGTGGGGTTCTGGGGCTGCAGAAAGGCCGACGGCATTGGTCGCGCGCTGTCGTCCGGTACCTGCACCTTAACTCAATCACTCGACTTTTCGCCGGGCAAAACGGTGCACTTCGAGTTGACCAAGCGCAAGTGGATTGAAAACAGCAACGGTGGCGGCACCGCGGTGTTCAACGGCAAAATCCTGGACCAGGACGGACACTCGATGCTGGAGACACGCAATGTTATCGTCGGCATCTTGCATCCTGACGATGTCAATAAACTTCGAGCGCAGCACGGCGGCACTCAGGGCGTCACTGGCACCGGCGCTCCCTGGCATGCCAACCTGACAATCCCGCTGTACGATTCAGCCATCGACATCGACGGCACCGCGCCTGCCATTGCAAGCGTACGTGCGACACAGCAAATTGATCCGGACCTGTGGCCACTGCGATACCACTTTACTGACGATCCTGTTGTGCCGGGAAATTTTGGCACGCACGGAATGATCGCACTGCTCAAACACACGGCCTCGGAAGCCTTTGGCCTGAGCAATCCGGTATTTCAATCACTTGCTACCAAGAAGTTCGCCGGCATGATTTTCGAGGACCCGAAGCAAATCCGCTTCGAATTGCTCGAGGTCAGTCGCCCGGAACCGAACCTTGTCAGAGCGTCAGAGGCAAACCTGTATCTTGAGACTCAATCGGGGGATTTAATGATCGACTCCCCCATTTATGTGTTCAAGGATTTGACCGTTGCCTCTCAGAGTTGACCACTTCAAAAAGCGGTCACATGCTCCCCGACAACGTGAAGCGACGCACATTTTTCATGTAGTGGCTTAAACCAACGCCTGCAACCGAAGTCGAAAAATTTCATAAAGTGTGCCCGGCTAATGCCGTAACAAACCACTACGCCACTATCCGCGTGGTCTGTCTTTTTGGGGGTTGTAACATTGAAACTCGTCGCAGTTGCGCCACTTTTGCTCACCCTTGTTGCCTGTTCGGGTGGAACTCTAGACAGTGGTGGCAACAACGGCTCTGTCGACAGCGGCACGACGGACAGCAGCACGGCTGACGGCGGTAACACCGATGGCGGCGTAACCACCGACAGCGGCAGCTCTGACGGCTCCAGCACCGACGGCGGCAACACCGACAGCGGCAGCACGGACAGTGGCAACACTGACGGCGGCAGTACCGACAGCGGAAACACTGACGGTGGCAGCACCGACAGCGGCAATACTGACGGTGGCAACACCGACAGCGGAAACACGGATGGAGGACCGAACAATTCTGCGCAGGTGTCCAATCTGCAGGCACGACATCGCAGCGGCCAAACCTTTCTGACATGGCAGGAGCCAGAGCCTGACGCCCGATATCATGTTTATCGTTCAAACCAGCCGATCACGGCAGGCAACCTCGGCAATGCCACATTGCTGACAAGTCGCTGGGG
>CAZYDV010000355.1:0-6160 GCA_964646405.1 uncultured Granulosicoccaceae bacterium
AGCTGAAACCGAAAAACAGGCTGAGGCAGACCGACAAGCCGAAGCCGAGAAACAGGCCGAGGCGGCGCGGCAGGCACAAGCCGAACAACAGGCTGAGGCAGAGCAACAGGCTGAAGCCGAGAAACAGGCTGAGGCGGCGCGACAGGCTGAGGCGCAACGACAGGCCGAGGCGGAGAAGCAAGCCGAGGCTGAACGGCAACAGGCCAGCGGTGACAAGGCAGCAAAACAATCAGCGAAGGACAAGGAGGCGGTAGCTGCTGATGCCGCAAAAGAGGCCCTGTTCAAAAGCGATGAAAAGCAAGAGCCTGTCGAGCCTGCCCAGGCCGAGCACGATGATGAGGATGTCGAGCCGGCGGAGGAGTTTGGCTCTGACACGATGATGTTCTCCTCAAGTATCGATGCGTTGGGTGGAACACTTGGAAAAGGGTCCGCACCGTTGCCGGTGCATGGCGATCCGCTGATGAACGTCGCTGTCCTGGTCGGTGCTGCCGATGGTATTGACGTGTCGCCGCCGGGTGCGTCGGAGAAGGCCAATGCCACCAAAGATCCGGTCGAGGCAATCGCGCGTGCATCGAACATTCGATTTCGACATGTAATTCTGGCCGATGACTGGTGGAATGCCGATTGCGGTGCGATGGTCGCTTACCTGGAGGATGGCCACAAGCCAGTGGCGCTGATCCCTACCAGCAGCGGCAGCTACGATATTGTCAATCCGGCGACCGGTGAAAAAACGCCGGTGAGCCTCGAGAGTTCACAGGCGCTGGAACTCAAGGCGGTGCGTTTTTATCGGCGGCTGCCAGACAAGGTCGGCAGTGTCTGGAGCATTGCGCGTTGGGCGCTGCGAGGAAAGGCCAAAGATCTGGTCTTTGTCGCGATATTGTCGCTGGTCATGACTGGCATTGGGATGTTGGTTCCGCAAGCCACCGCGCTCGTCATGGACAACGCTATTCCCGACGCCAACCGCCGTCTGGCGACAGAGATTGGATTGGCGTTGGTGTTGGCGGCCTTTGGCACCAGCTTGTTTGGCTTTGGCCAGGCCATTTTGAGTATTCGCTTGGGCATCACTTCTGATGCGGTCAGTCAGGCGGCAGTGTGGGACCGCTTGCTGAATGTGAAGCTGGGTATTTACAAGAAGTACGGCAGTGGAGATATCCTCGAGCGCGCAATGGGTGTAAGCGCGGTCAATCGCGAACTCAATGGCCAGACGATGCGATCCCTGCTGACCAGCCTGACCGCGCTGTTAAACCTGGGGCTGTTGTATTGGTACAGCTCGAAGCTTGCCACCATGGTGTTGGGAATTGGATTGGTGGTGGCTTTATTTACCGTTCTGGCGGGTTGGACAGTGCGGAAGTACTATCGCGAATTAATGGAACTGCAGGGAAAATTCTTCGGATTTGTAGTGGAGCTCGTGAATGCCACCAGCAAGATTCGCGTTGCTGGTGCTCAGCGTCGCGCATTTGTGCAATGGTCCAGTCGATACGCCAAGCAAATGGACCTGACACTAAAGGCGCAGGCGGTTGAGGATTACATTCTGGTTTTCATGTTCACGATACCGCTATTGAGCTCCGTCCTCTTGTACTGGATGGCCGCAGGCTTGCTGTCGTCGTCGAATCCGAAAGACGCGCTCTCCGTCGGTGCGTTCCTCGCGTTCAATGTCGCAATGGGCACTTTTCTCGGTGGCATCACATCACTCAGTGCCACCGCGCTGGAATTGATGGATACTCTGGCGATGGCGGAGAGAACTAAACCGCTACTCGCCGCAGAGACAGAAATTGGTGAAGATCGCAGCGATCCTGGCGTATTGACCGGCAAGGTAGAGCTATCCGATTTGCATTTTCAGTACTCGCCCGGCGGCCCGAAAATATTAAAGGGTATAGATATAAAGGTAGAACGAGAACAATTTGTCGCGTTTGTAGGCACTTCCGGCAGTGGGAAATCGACGATTTTCCGATTGTTACTGGGATTTGAGGAGCCGCTTTCCGGTCGAGTGCTTTACGACGATCAGGACATGGCCAACCTTAACATGACTTCGGTAAGACGCCAGTTGGGTGTTGTGTTGCAGAATGCCAGAATTAGTGCATCGTCCATTATGGATAACATCGGCGCCGGCGCGCCGATCACGATGGACCAGGCCTGGCATGCGGCGGAAGATGCTGGATTTGCAGATGATGTTCATGCCATGCCAATGGGCATGCAGACAATGATCAGTGAAGGTGGTGGCAATCTGTCGGGTGGGCAACGACAACGATTGATGATTGCGCGAGCGTTAGTGCGAGAACCGCGAATTCTTTTGTTCGATGAAGCGACCAGTGCGCTTGATAATCGGACCCAGTCGATAGTAAGCAAGAGTCTGAATCGACGCAAGGTAAGTCGCCTGGTGATCGCGCACCGGCTGAGCACGATCAGCGAGGCGGATAAAGTCTACGTCCTCGATAGCGGCAAAGTGGTTGAGTCCGGCGGTTTTGATGAACTTGCCGGAGGTAACGGTCTATTCGCCAACATGATGCGTCGACAGTCGACGGATCACTAGCTTCACTAGCCCTACCGACGTCCATTCATGAACGGTCAGCGATCAGATAATCGACTTTCTGTATTGCAGCAACTGGGTGCCAGCCAGTTTGCAACTGAGCGCTTACTTGGTTACTGTAACAGGAGATTTACAGTGCCAGGCGTCGACGATGGTCAATGGCCTGCGTTACCGCTGGCGGACGAGCCGTTTGTCGCTGCCTGGCAAGGCTATATCGATCTGGCGCGGAAATCTGATGCGGTCACCGCATTGTGCGAACCGCTGGTGCAATGGAATTTTCCGGTCCGGCAAGGGCTATCTTCGGCAACCGAATACGTCAATGTTACCAGGCGTTTTGCGGATGTTGACAACTGCTCGCTGGCAACCGGGGCGGAATTTCGCGACCCGAGCGGGGTGACAGTGCGCTTGCAAAATTCACTGGCGGGCAGAATCCCGATTGTCGCGTTTTCCGAAAGGGATGATTTTGAGTATGCCTGGTGCGCGCTGACGCAGCGCAATGAACCCGTGCCGATGCCTGGTGGTATGGGGGCGGCGATGATCGCCGGGTACAACAATGTCGCGCGCATCCAGCGGGCGCGGGAGGAATTCTTAAAGGACGACGACGTGCAGCATTGGCCACTGGCATTGCGCACGCTGTTGCAGCAAAAAGAGCAATACCAGGACAAATTCATACTGATCAGTCCAGGGGAATACAGTGGCGTGCCGGCATCGCAGTTGAATTTGTCTGACAGCCGCTGGCGTGAACTGTCAGTAGAAATTCGGGTTCACCATGAGGTCGCGCATTTTGTAACCCAGCGTCTGTGCGGGTCGATGCAAAATCATTTGCTCGATGAGCTGATTGCTGACTACCACGGCATCTCGACCGCCAGTGGCGACTATCGTGCCGACTGGTTTTTACATTGTATGGGGGTGGATGGGGATGGAAATTATCGCAGGGGGAGTCGAATGCAGCACTACACAGCAGATATGGTGCCCGGCAGCGAACCGTTTGATATTCTTGTCAAACTGATCATCGCGGCGGCGCGAAATCTGGAGAAATTGAACCTTGCACTGAAACGGCAAGCTGACAATACCGCGCAGTTGGTTGTACTGGCCCTCGCTTGTTTTTCGCTGGATGAATTGGCAGATGCGGGGTCTGTGGCAAGTGTGGTAGAACAACTTGATCAACTTAAACACAATATGGAAATAACGGATTATGGTTAACAACACAGGTTTTCGAAGTGCGATCAGTTGGCCGGCGCAGAGCCTGGTATCCGCTGCGTTGAAACAGGCCGGGACAAACCTTCGTCCAACAGGTCGTGCGTTGGTGGTGGTGGGGGCAGTTGCTGTCTTCGCGCATCCAGCGAGCGCTCAGCAAACACAGACATTGGTCAAGGGTGGGGAAGTTGAGCTCAAACAGGTCTCGGTTGTAGAAGAGGTTAAAACCGAAACCACCGATACCAGCACGAGCGCGCAAGAGACTTCAACCAACACCACTGCCGCGACCCCCAGCCAACCCGCAAGCGTCGCGAATGAGGACGAAGATCTGCGCAAATCGCTTGAATCTTTTGCCGCAGACCGGCGCGGGGCGTTGCCCTCGCACGATCTCTCGATTGAGGATGTGCGCAGAATCTCGCTGGAGAATAATCTGCAGTTGCGAGCGCAAAATCTGCGACCGGCAATCGCGCAGGAGAGCTTCAATCAGGAAAATGCTCGTTTTGAACCCATATTCCAGAGCGCATTCACGCTGTCTTCAACCGAAAATGCACCCGATCCAGGTTCCAATGCGGTGACGCTCGATGGTTACAGCGCCAGCATCGGTGTTGGAATTCCGCTGCGAACCGGAGGCAATGTCGAGATTTCCCTGCCGACTACGTTCACCAGCCCCGATATTCCGAACGTAGGAAATATTCAGGATACGTCGTTGCAGTTCTCCATCAGCCATCCGCTGCTACGCAATGCGGGCCGGGCGATTGCAGAGACGCCGATACGTTTGGCTGGCATCCGCACCGAACAGGAACAGGCGCGTACCAAGCTCGCGGCGATCCAGACACTCGCTGCGGCCGAATCGGCCTACTGGAATTTTTATGCAGCGTCCGCTGCACTAGACGTTCGTTATGATCAATACGCCAGCGCGCTTGAACTCGAGCGCAAGGCGAGACGTCTGGCCGAAGTGGATGTGATTTCCGATATCGAGGTCACGCGAGCTGAATCTGGTGTCGCGCGTCGACTCGAGGGTGTGATCGTGTCAGAGTCGACACGCAGAACCACACAGCGCGCGCTCAAACAAATCATGAATGACGATGGACTGCCATTGTTTGCCGACAAAAATCTGATCGCGTTATCCGATCCGCAACCGGTATACGAGCCAGTCGATCGACGCCTTGTGGCCGATGCGGCAATTGCCAAGCGGCAGGAACTTGTCGATTTGCAACTGCAGCTCACCTCCGAGCAAGTGACCGAATTGTTTGCCAGGAACCAGCTAAAGCCGGTGCTCGATCTAAATGCCAGCACAACTCTTGCCGATCGCGATGACAACTTCGGTGACTCCATCGGTGCGGAGTTCAACTCCTGGCAGATAGGGGCCACATTCAATCTTCCGCTCGGCAACCAGGCAGCCAAAGCGCAACACCGTCGTTCTGCACTGCAGATTGAACTCGCCGAAACCAATATTGCCAACCAGCAGCGCGTGGTAACCCAGGAGGTGCTCGATTCACTCGACTTGCTGGAGCGTAGCTGGCAGCAAATACTGGCGGCTCGCAATGAGACGGTGCTTGCCGGTAAAACCTATCAGGCGGAAGAACGACAGTTCCTGGCTGGCATTCGGACCAGCACAGATGTGCTCGAAGCGCTCGATTTCCTGGCCGAAGCACAATTGCGGGAAGTGCAGTCGCTGGCTTTTCACGAGCGTCAGAAAGTGGCGGTCGCCGTCGCAATGGGCTCACTACTTGAAAGGGGCCAGATTAAGTTTCAATAGCACAGACAGCGCCGGGCAGGAGACTGTCCGGCATTTCGTGTAATCCGATGTAACAAGTGTACGCTGCACAGGGACGCGCAGGTCGTCAGAATTCGATTAACCCAACAGCCGATGGTGACTTGTTGATGGCAATCTCCTGGATAGTGGCGCTTCTGTTTTTCATTTTGAGCGTTGTTTTTTTCGCGTTGTGGATGCGCGCTCGCGGAGGCGGCGGCGACTCGCCAGTGGCTGGCGCCCAAAACGCGGCTGACGCTTTCGACAGCGAGCAAGATTATCAGTTGCTGGGTCGGGGCGAGTTGAGTGACGGCGGGCGAACCCGAAGCTATGGCGCCGTGCGCAACGCACAGGGTGACGTTTTTTCCTTTCTGATTGATGATGACATTACGCACCTGAATGCCGGAGATACGTTTCGGCTGCGCAACGGTCAGATGTACAAAGTCAAGCAGGATTCATCTGCAGCGTTTGCATCGCCCGCAGCCGGTGCGGCAGAAGCATCGGCTGCAGTAGTCGCCAGTACTGCGCCGGAACCCACCGCTGCCGATCAAGTCGACGATGGCCTGACAGTCATGGTGTCTGCCGCGCAGTCCGAGGCGCTCTGGCAGAAGCAACTAGACGAATCACTACCGACTCTGGATGTCCTTGAGGGCGTCGATGCCGGCAGTCAGTTTGTACTCCCT
>CAZYDV010000356.1:0-6134 GCA_964646405.1 uncultured Granulosicoccaceae bacterium
ATCCTAAGCGGATCGGCAGCATGGGCTGCACCGGCCAGAACCGCCGCAGTCAGTGTGATCGCGGCGCCCGCCTTGAGTATGGTTCTTCGGATCATTGTCTCCCCCGGGATGAATGTTGTTAGCGGATAACAGCAGCCTCAAACCCTAACCGATTTGCTGCGGGTTGTCTCTAGTGATTCCCCCCGGCTGCTACTATTGCGCGACATTGACCGCGACGCCCGCCGATGAGAAAAACGACCAACAATCGCGCCTGGCTGCTGATACTGCCGGCGCTGTGTCTGATCCTGCTGTGCGCCGCGATACCGTTGATCACGATGGTCAACTACTCGATGCAGGACGTATTCGCCAGCGATCAGTTTGTCTGGGTCGGCACGCACTGGTTCGAATCTATCCTGAGCGCGCCTGACTTCTGGCAATCACTTGGGCGAAGCCTGCTTTACAGCGCAATCGTGCTGGCGGTGGAAATACCACTCGGTATCTACATTGCGTTGAAGATGCCGCGAGGTGAATGGCTTGCCGGCGCCTGCATACTGGTGCTTGCGATACCGTTGCTGACACCGTGGATTGTCGTTGGCTTTACCTGGAAAGTGCTGGTCGACACCCAGAGCGGACTGTACGGGGTACTGGCGAGTCAGTTAGAACTACACTGGGATCTGAACAACGCCTTCATCGCCTGGGCGACGATAATTGTGATGGACGTCTGGCACTGGAGCAGCCTGATTGCGCTTTTGTGTTATGCCGGTCTGAAGAGCATCCCGCGCGAGCATTATCAGGCGGCCAGTATCGATGGCGCCAGTCGCCTGGGTGTTTTTCGGTACATAGAGCTGCCGCATCTGCATCGGGTCATTCTGGTGGCCACGCTGTTGCGATTCATGGATAGCTTCATGGTCTACATAGAACCCTATGTCGTGACCCGCGGCGGGCCCGGCACATCCACGACGTTCTTATCGCTTGATCTGGTGCAAACCGCTTCAATCCAGTTTGATCTGGGTGAAGCCGGTGCGATGTCGGTGATCTACTTTCTGATCGTGATCACGGTGTGCTGGACACTGTATCGAGCCATGATGAAACAGCCAGCTGATTCGACAGGTGCCAGACAATGAAGCATCGAACGTTTTCGCTGTCGCTGAGCCTGTATCTGATCTTTCTGCTGGTGCCGATCTACTGGCTGATCAATATGAGTTTTCAGAGCACGGCAGAAATTCGCAGTAATTTCTCGTTGCTGCCACTCAAGCCTACGCTCTACAACTACCAGGTTATATTCAACGACCCTACCTGGTATATGAGCTATCTCAATGCCATTGTCTATGTATCGTTAAACACCGCTATTGCCGTAGCCGTGGCACTGCCGGCCGCCTATGCGTTTTCCCGCTATCGGTTTTACGGTGATCGGCAGATGTTCTTCTGGTTTCTGGCCAGCAGAATGATCCCGCCCGCCATCCTGCTGGTTCCGTTTGTCCATTTGTTTTCCGAACTGCACCTGATCGACACCTATCTTGCTGTAGCCATTGCACACTGTCTGTTTAACGTACCGGTTGCCATCTGGATACTGGAAGGATTTATCTCGGCCATACCACGAGAGATCGACGAGACAGCGCGTATCGATGGCTATACGGGCTATCGGTTTTTTAGTCGAGTACTGCTGCCGCTACTCGCCCCCGGTATCGGTGTGACCGCATTTTTCTGCTTTATGTTCTCGTGGATTGAATTGTTGTTATCCAACGCGCTGACCACCATCGATGTGAAACCGGTGGGTGCTGTGATGGGCCGTGCCGGCGGACTACTGGGCGGCATGCAGATTGGACTACTATCCGCCGCCAGTGTATTGACGTTGATTCCCGGTGCATTGCTGGTGTTTTTTGTTCGTCGTCACATCGCCAGAGGTTTATCACTTGGGCAAGTGAAATAGTGACTCCAGGCCACTAAACCACCCCGGGCCTTTCATCTAACCACGGTTTAAACTCGCGAAACACTGTTAGCACTATCCAATCACTAGTGCTAGTGCACAGTAACGCGCAAACTACAAGAATGAATCGCTTGATCAAAGTGTATAATTTCTATGGTGTTTTTTTAATCTCTTGGCGCTGCGTTCACTTTTTTCGGCGCCTGCGCACTTTGATCAACCGACCCTGCGGGAGCTCGTCAGTCGGCGCGCAACTGCGTTAAAGCTCTTGATAAGGGGGTCATACCGCGGCCAGCATGGCACTGTCTGCGAGCTTCGCCTTGCTGCACGGCTGCGCGCCCCGACCAAACTGACGAACTCTCATCCTCATATTCTGCGCGTTACAGTACACTGCGACATTTTACCCTTTGATTTCATGTTTTTCCGGTACTAATATTGTAACCGGCTGTGTTAATCAGATCGGGGAAAACGCATGAGTTCAAACGCCGCGTCAACCAGTGAATCAGATGACATTCACATTGATGTCACATCGAGCCTCATCAGTTATTTTCACGATGAGCTGAGCCATTTATCTGCAGTGCAGCGGGTTGTCGTGCCGCAGGATACACTCTGGTACCTTAGCACCCTGCTTGAAAAATACAGCCGATCCGATAACTTCTTCGATTTCAACTCCGAGACCGGCGTCACGCTCACACCACTGGCCGACTACTACCGGTACTCGGTAGAAGCCGACAGCGATCGCGAGCGACGACTGCATCTGCAACGCCTGGGCGATGTATCTATTTTTGTTGCCGGACTGTTCGAAAAGGCGCTACAACGCAAGGCAGTGGATGTTCACTACTATATCGCGATGGGCGAAAGTGCCTACGCCTACCTGGCAGATACCCCATCTACCACCAACAAAGACCGCGCACTGGAGACCATCTACAGCGATTTGGCCAGCCACTTTTCAATGTTCACCTCGTTGATCAGCCTGCTTAGAACTAACGCTGAAAACTGGCTGCCAACGATTGACAGCCGGCCAGACATGATGTTGTTTGAATCGCTGGCCCATCGGGCCACCACGCCGACTACGGCCCATTAAGGCATGCTGTTACAGGAAGTACAAACCAGTCTTGAACGCCGCTATGATGTGAATGTGCCCTTCAGGGTTGATGAGTTTTTCTGCAACGATACAGACACCATTTTGCAATGTCTGGGCAGACTGCCCACTGCCACTGAAATGCTCTTGATCCACGAGGACGGTGACAACCTTGATATGACGCTGTACATCGATAAAAAGACCATGTCCCGGGTGGATAAAACCAACTGGGAGCTATCGTCGATAAACCGGCACTTCAACGCCTACTGCACGGCTATTGAAGGTGTCAGCCACTTTGTCTATCTGGCGTGGAATGCGCGCTACAACAAGGCGGTGAAACTACTGGAAATGGAAATTCAGGCAGAGGTAGACAAATTCGTGGTGACCGCCACCCATCAGTTGGCCGAACCGGACGTTCGGGATTTACTTCGCCGACTATTCGAGGATATCCACTATCGGGCGGATCTAAGCCCGGACGAACAACTACGCTACGAACAGGCCAATTCGCTGGCCAGTCAATACTGCACGTGGCTTGCCGATTCTTTTGAATTCGATACCGCCGGTGATGATCTGCGTGCGGAGCTTGCGCGCTTTTATCGAATGAACTCGCACCGCAAGATTGACCACATCCGCGCCCGAGTCCACTGACGCTTTTAGCCAGCCTCTATCGAAACAACACCACCGGGATTTTGCACGAGCGAATCATCTCTGTGGTGGTAGAGCCGATAATCAGGTTGCGAATTCGCGAGTGACCATAGGCGCCCATGATCAATAGATCGAAACCCTCCTGCTTTACCGTACTCGCGATCACGTCTTCGGGCTGGCCGTCTTTGATGGCAGTGGTGGCGCGATAGCCTGCACTGCGCAGCAACGCTGCGGCACCGTCTAACTGCCGCGTCATCGCGGTGGTCTGGCTGCCGGCTGACAGCAACTTGAATTCCAGATCGCGAAACGCCTGGCTGGCGGCGATGTAGTCGATCGCCTTCATCACGCTGTTGCCGCCATCGAACGCGATCAGCACTTGATTGATCGGTCGAAACTCGCGCGCGGCCACCAGCACCGGTTTGTTGCTGGCGCGTACCAGCCGCTCCAGATTGGAGCCCAGGTGCAGTTTGTCGAAATCGGCAGCCTCACCGCGCTTGCCGATGATGATCATATCCGCGGCCGATTCGATTTCGAGCACACTTTCGACAAATTCGCCGTTGCGCAGCTTACTGCTGATCGACGCCACACCGGATTGCAGCAATCGCTGTTCGGCATCCTGCAAAATGGCCCGGCCGCGTTTTTGTGCAAGTTTAGCTTTTTGACCGTCCAGCTCTGCCAGTTCTTCGAGCAATGCCGTTCGCGCCCCAAGGCCAATACTGCCACTGAGATTGGCAGGCGCACTGGAGACGTGACGGCGGCCCAGGGTATGCACGATCTCCACCCGGGCACCGGTCTGGTTGGCCAGCCAGCTGGCGTGGTCACAGATGCTGGCCGAGTAGACCGAGCCGTCTATCAGGGCAATGAGCAACGGAGCAGAAACCATCGTCTAATGCTCCATCAGGCGATCAAGCGCACCGGGTTTGTTGTGCTCGGCGAGTTTATCGACAATGGTTTCGCTGGCCTTGTTCAAACCCGAAATAGTCACGTCTGCACCTTCCCGCCTGAACTTGAGTACCACCATATCCACTGCCGCAACGCTTGAGATATCCCAGATGTGTGCGGGGGTCAGGTCGATTATCACATGTTCAAGCGCTTCTTTGAAATCAAACGATGCGTTGAATTGCTCCACAGACGCAAAAAACAACTGCCCCTCGATCAGATAAGTGCGCGTACTGCCATCGTCTGACAAACTGGAGCTGACGCGAAAGATCTGCGAAATTTTCCAGGCAAAGAATATCCCGGACAGCAACACGCCAATCAGCACACCCAGCGCCAGATTGTGTGTGGCGACTACGGTGACGACGGTGGCGATCATCACCATCGACGAACTGCGCGGGTGATTGCGCAGGTTTTTAAGTGACGACCAACTGAAGGTACCAATAGACACCATAATCATAATGGCAACCAGTGCTGCCATCGGAATCTGTTTTACCCAGTCACCCAAAAACACGATCATGATCAACAGGAAAATGCCGGCAGACAGCGTCGACAGTCGACCACGACCACCAGATTTCACATTGATTATCGATTGGCCAATCATCGCGCAACCGGCCATACCACCAATGAATCCAGTGGCCGTGTTGGCAATACCCTGACCGATGCACTCGCGGTTTTTGTCGCTGCGGGTGTCGGTGAGTTCGTCCACGATGGTAGCGGTCATCAGCGATTCGAGCAGGCCCACGGCAGCCACCGCAACGGAGTATGGCAGGATGATCTGCAGCGTCTCTAATGACAGCGGGATATCGGGCAGCAGAAACACCGGTAGCGAGGAAGGCAGCTCACCCATATCGCCAACGGTGCGAAGATCAAGCCCCATCAGCATCGAGACCGCCGTCAAACCCAAAATACAAACCAGCGGCGACGGCACTACGGTGGTCAGCAGCGGCAGCAGATAGATGATCGCAAGCCCGGCCACCACCATCACATAGGTTAAGGCCGGTACGTTAACCAGCTCGGGCACTTGCGCCAGAAAGATCAGAATAGCCAGGGCATTAACAAAGCCTGTCATCACTGAGCGCGATATAAATCGCATGAAAAAGCCAAGCCTCAGCACACCGGCTGCGATCTGAATCAGGCCCGCGAGCACGGTGGCGGCAAACAGATATTGAAGCCCGTGCTCTTTCACCAGCGTGACCATCAATACCGCTGTCGCCGCGGTGGCGGCCGATATCATACCCGCCCGTCCACCGGTGATGGCTACGATCACGGCAATCGAGAACGATGCATAGAGGCCCACTTTGGGATCGACGCCGGCGATGATGGAAAAGGCAATCGCCTCGGGAATCAGTGCCAGCGCCACCACCAGACCTGCCAACAGCTCTACGCGCGGATTACACGACCAGTCCTGCCGAAATCGCTCAATCCAGCGACCGCTCAGGGCACCCATGACATTATTATTCAACAGTTAACTCGGTAGGAGACGGCGGGCAGTTGTCGGGGGTCTGTACAAAGCGTGCGTTTCACCGATTACCGATGACCAGGAATTAGATCAAAGAGGCTGACAAG
>CAZYDV010000357.1:0-5025 GCA_964646405.1 uncultured Granulosicoccaceae bacterium
GTTTCCTCGGCACCGCGATGGACGCCGGTGAATCTACGGGCCAGGGTAACCCGACGCGTTAGCGAGGCTATCAATTCGGCCTTGCTCACTCTGCGGGTTTCCTGGATGCGGTGATTGATGCAAGGCTGGGGTAACCCGACGCATCAGCGAGGACATCTGATTCGCCTCGCTTACGTGTCGGTCTCCAACAGGCGGCTTCGCCGCGCTACATCACCGTCTGCGGCAAAAACAGCACAATCTGCGGAAACGCGATCAGCACCGCGATGGTCAGTATGTCTGCCACAAAAAATGGCCAGCAGCCGCGAAAAACATCCTGCACCGGTATATCCGGGCGCACACCGCTGACCACGTAGCAGTTCAACCCCACCGGTGGTGTGATCAAACAAAGCTCGGCCATCTTCACCACAATAATGCCAAACCAGATCGGATCGTAGCCCAGCCCGATCACCGCCGGTTGCACCACTGGCAAGGTCAGCAGCAACATGCCGATCGCATCCATGAACATGCCAAGGATCGCGTAGGCGGCAAGGATACAAAGCAGAATCGCCAGGGGCGACATATCGAGCCCGCCAATCCAGCTCGCGAAGGCATCGGGCAGACCGGCGAAGCCCAGAAAACGTACATACACCAGCACGCCCCAGATAATGGTGAATATCATCACTGTCAGCTTGCTGGTTTCAACCAGTGCATCGCGCAAAACACCCGCTTTTGTGCCACGGATAATCGCGAGCACAAACACCACGAATGCGCCCAGTGCGCCAGCTTCTGTGGGTGTGGCCCAGCCAAAATACATGCTGCCGAATATAATCACGATCACGGCGATGATCGGAAAGGTACCAGGCACACTTTCCAGTCGCTGCTTCCAGCTATAACCTGATACCGACGGCCCCATGCCGGGGTTCATCTTTACCCGCAACACCACAATGGCCGCATAGATAATGGCCGATACGATGCCAGGCAGAAATCCGGCCAGCAGCAACTGCCCGACTGACTCTTCAACGATAATCGCGTAGATCACCAATATTGCACTGGGCGGAATCAGTGTGGCCAGCGTGCCACCGGCGGCGACCACACCGGCGGCCAGACGTCTGTCGTAGCCCTCTTTCAACATCTCTGGAATCGCCACCCGCGAGAACACGGCGGCGGTGGCGGTGCTCGCGCCGGACACCGCAGCAAAGCCTGCGGTAGCGAAAATCGTCGCCACGGCAAGCCCGCCCGGCAGCCAGCCCAGCCAGCGTTTTGCTGCCTCGAAAACCGATTTGGTGATGCCGGCGTGAAAGGCCAGAAAACCAATTAAAATAAACATCGGTAGAATCGAGAGCGCGTAGGTCACCGATTTTGAATGCGGCACCGTGCCGGCCATGCCAAGGCCTGCCACCAGCCCCTTCTCGAAGCCAAGCTTCATACTGAGGATTGTCACCAGCCCGAAGGTGCCGGCGATGGCAGCGGCAAATGCAACGCGCACACCGATAAACACCAGCACCAGCATCAGGCCAGTGAAAAGCAGTCCAATCTGAAAATTATCCATTTGACTGCCCGTCCGCTGATGTCGCTTCGCGCTCGGCCTGCTCTTCGGTGTTTTCGATCAGTGGCACCAGCACCGGGGGTGCGTGTGGGTGCCTGACCAGCCGACAGTAGCCGACAAACTGCAACAACAATCGCAGCCACAACACACTGAACGCCACCGGCACCACCAGCTTCGATGGCCACACCGCAAGCCCGATATCGATCGTGCTGTCACCAAATTTCCAGGCGCGCAGAAAATGATCGAAACCATACTTGATCATAATACCGATCAGCACCATCGCCACCAGCGTGCCGAAGGCCTCGAGAAACCACAGCACGCGGCCACGCAGTTGCGACAACACCAATTCCATTCGTACATGACCATTGAGGCGCTGGCAGTAGGCCGCCCCCATAAAGGCAAACAGTGCAATGGATTGTTCGGCGATATCGATATAGCCGGGGATCGGAATATTGAACAATTTGCGACCGAGTATCTGCACGGTTGCAGTCAGCATCAGAACAAAAATGCCCAGTGCCGCAATATTATTGAGTAGATTCTCGACCCGAGACAGCCAGCGGTCAGAGCTCTGCATCGCGGCCGGAGCGGTTTCAGAGGATAGAGTCAACGGAAGCCTCGTCTCACAGCGTTTGACGCAGTGCACCGCCGCGCGAGCGGCGACGGTCAGGGTTAACAGCGGCGGCGCAACTTGCGCCACCGCACTGGCGAAAGATCGCTACTGACTGGCTTCGGCAGCCGTTTTCAGTACCAGATCGAGCAATTCCTGAGCGGGTACACCAGCGGCCGTCTGCTTCTCCACCCAGGCTTCCCAAACCGGCGCTGCCGCGGTTTCACGAAATTTATCCAGCTCTTCCTGACTGTAGGTAATCTTCTCGATGCCGGCTTCATCGGCAACCGGCGTGTACTGGTCGATTGCCGCGCCGTAGGCGTCGTTCAACGCCACATATGCCTCGTCAACCGCTGAGTCCAGCAACGCTTTGTACTGATCGGGCAGCGAATCGTAGGCATCAATGTTGACCACCATCGGGCAGTTGACGCTGCCGGGCGCAAGGTTGGTGGTGCGCCAGGTCGAGACTTCATTGATTCGGTAAGAGAAATGGGAGTAGAACGCAAAAGCCGCGGCATCAACGGTGCCACTCTCGATCGCCTGATAGGTTTCCGGCGCGGTGACCGTGGTGGGTACAGCACCGAGTACTTTCATCGCCTCACCAATGCCACCCAGTGCGCGTACTCGCATACCACTGAAGTCTTCGAGCTTGCGCGGCGGCTCGCCCTTACCCATAAATTCATATTGCGGCAGGGCGGCAGACATCAGAATACGTGCATTCCAGCGCGCCATTTCCTTTTGCGTGTAGGGGTGGTTGTAGACTGCCAGATCGATAGCCTTTTGCACGTCGCCGTTGGGCACCGGCAACATCGGCAGCTCCAGTACGGTAGCAGCGCGGTTTTTGTCGGGGTGATAGGAGGCGCAGAAGGAAGCCATTTCGAACGCGCCCAGCGAGATACCATCCAGATTTTCGCGGGGCTTCGACAGTGCGCCGCCATAGTGGATCTTGATGTCGAAATTGCCGCCGGTCTTTTCCTTGACGTGTGCAGAGACCGCCTCGATCCCCTCGGTGAACGCGCGTCGCTTTCCCCAGGTGGACAAATTCCAGTTCAGCTTTGGCCCCTCGACCTCAGCCGCCACTGCCGTGTTGAAGCCGATATCGGCGGTGGTGCCGATCGCCAGCGCCAGCGCCAGCGCCGCGAAAAGAGTCGATGTTTTGATTAGCGGTTTCATCTTGTATGCCTCCAGTTGTGTCGGCAGAGTAACAAACCTAACCAGCATGGTAAAGTTGACACCTATTCGCCCTGAAAGCAGTCCATGAGCCCGGAACAACGCCTTACCGCCCTCGGCATCGAACTGCCGGCGCCCGCCTCGCCAGGGTTCGACTATGTGCCGCTGACAATACACAACGATACGCTCTACCTGAGCGGACAGATTGCCAAAGTCGATGGCGAGATCCAGACTCGTGGCCGGGTCGGCGACGATGTCAGTCTGCAACAGGCGAAAGAAGTGATGCAAATCTGCACACTGCAGGGCCTGGCCTGGTTGCGGGACGAACTCGGCTCACTCGATCGCGTCAGCCGTGTGCTGCGCATGAACACCTACATCTGTTGCATCGATGGCTTTTCGCAAATGTCTGAAATCGCCGATGTCTCCTCAGGCATTTTTGTCAATATTTTTGGTGAAGCCGGTCGTCATGCACGCTCGGTGCTGGGCATGGTTGCGCTGCCACGCAATGTGCCGTGCATGTTCGATGCGACCTTCGCCATCACGCAGCGGGCAGCCCGCGAACAGGAAGCATAAACAATGAAAATCGTGATGGGTACCATGACGATCGGCAATCAGGCCGATGCCGACATTGGCTCGACAATGCTCGATCGTTTTATCGAGGCCGGCCACACCGAATTCGATACCGCCTACGTTTACAACCAGGGCAAAACCGAAACCATTCTTGGTGAATTGCTGCCACAGAAAAGCTGGTCGGACAAAATCACCATCGCAGGTAAAGCCAACCCGAATGAACCGGGTGGGTTGTCCGCGGCCGGTATCGAGATGCAGTTGACGACATCACTCGACAGATTACAGCGGCCGAATGTCGATCTGTTCTATCTGCATCAGCCGGATCTTGAAACGTCCATCGATGAAACTCTGGCCGCCATCGACAAGGCACATCGCGAAGGCAGGCTGGGTGCCTTCGGTTTAAGCAACTACGCCGCCTGGCAGGTGGCGCAGATCTTTGAACGCTGCGATAAAAACGGCTGGCTGAAACCCATTTGTTACCAGGGCATGTACAACGCCATCACCCGCGATGTGGAGCGCGAATTGTTTAAATGTCTGCACGACTACGAGATGGCTTTCTACGCCTACAACCCACTCGCAGGCGGTTTGTTGACCGGCAAATATCAGGATACAGACAAGCTGCCCGACTCGGGAAGATTCTCGTACCACAAGGGCTATCCCGAGCGCTACTGGAAGGACGACAACCATCGCGCCGTAGCAATGATTCACAGAACCTGTCGGGAACTGGATATCCCGATCGTGCACGCTGCATTGAGCTGGATGATTCACCACTCACCACTGGCGACCTCACCACAAAGCACAGAACACGCCGTGATACTCGGTGCCAGTAGCGTGGCCCAATTGGAGCAAAATCTGGCGGCCTGTCAACACGGGCCACTACCTCAGGAACTGGTTAGTGTGATTGACGATGCGTGGGAGATGTGTCGGCCGACATGTATGAAGTATTTTCGTCCCTGACGAACTGCAGCTTTTTTTGATTCGAGGGTTTGTTGAGTGCGGTGTGATGGTACGTGCGCTTAGGCTTACGGCCCCTACGACCAATCACCACGCCGTGCAGGGTACGGTAAGCCTGAGGCGCACCTGTCACCCTGCATTGCAATGGTACGTGCGCTTAGGCTTACGGCCCCTACGACCAATCACCACGCCGTGCAGG
>CAZYDV010000357.1:5125-6113 GCA_964646405.1 uncultured Granulosicoccaceae bacterium
GTACGGTAAGCCTGAGGCGCACCTGTCACCGTGCATTGCAACGGTACGTGCGCTTAGGCTTACGGCCCCCACGACCAATCACCACGCCGTGCAGGGTACGGTAAGCCTAAGGCGTACCTGTCACCGTGCATTGCAATGGTACGTGCGCTTGGGCTTACGGCCCAAACATCCAACATCGAAACCAACACGCAATTACCCAACCGGTGGACGCCGTTTGTGCCACGCTGTTGCCTGCTGAAAAAGGTGCCCGACTGCCAGCACCCGGCTCTCGGCAAAATGCGGCCCAATCAACTGAAACGCCACCGGCGCGCCCTGCTCTGTCTCACCGCCCGGTAACGTGAGCGACGGATGGCGGCTCATGTCGATAGGTGCTGTGAACAACAGTCGCGCCATGCGTGCATCCAGATCACTGACCTGCTTCGCCAGATCCTGATTAGTGGGCGCCGCAACATTCATGGCTGGCTGAATGATCAGATCGACGTCGTCAAACATTGCGTTCATCGCGCCTTCAAACGCCTGGCGTCGATATTGAATCTGCAACAGGGCTTCAACTTCCACCCGACGACCCGCCTCAATCAGACTACTCAACACCGGGCCATACTGCTCCTTCCGGGTATCATAGTTTCGTCGGTGCGTCAGCGCCGTTTCTGCGACACACAGTTGCAGTGCATCACTCGCCATGGGTTTCATGTCAGGCATGGTGATATCGCAAAGCCTCAACCCGGCTTGTGCGAAAGTATCCAGCGCTGCCAGGCACGTACAATACATCGCATCGTCTGCGTTTTGCTCGATTAACGCTTTATCAATTCCCAACCGCGTACCGGGAGGCAACGTCTGCAATGCGGCGAGGTAGTCTGGAACGGGCTGTTGCGCACACGTGAGATCGGCAGGATCGGCGCCTGCGATCGCACCGAGCATAATGGCGGCGTCCTCAGCACTTCGCGTCATCGGGCCGACGTGATCCATCGATTCAGCCAGTGGCAGCACA
>CAZYDV010000358.1:0-6102 GCA_964646405.1 uncultured Granulosicoccaceae bacterium
CTCTGCCGCCTGTGCGATTCTTGAAGAAGTCCACCGCAACGGCTGTAATGCTGCGGCCTGCCACGCACAGATGTACACCATGGGCACGGTGCTGCGGCACGGCTCTGAGGAACAGAAACAACGTTATCTGCCCGGCATCGCCGACGGCAGTCTGCGGTTGCAGGCGTTCGGCGTGACCGAGCCCACCAGCGGTACCGACACCACTGCACTGCGCACCACCGCCCGCCTCGAGGGCGATCGATATGTTGTCAATGGGCAGAAGATCTGGACCTCGCGCGCCGAGCATTCTGATTTGATGCTGCTGCTGTGTCGCACCACACCGCGCGATCAGGTGGCGAAGAAGACCGATGGTCTGTCGGTGATGTTGGTCGACATGCGCGAGGTACGTGGACAATCGCTGACCATCCGGCCGATTCGCACCATGATGAATCACGCCACCACAGAAGTTTTTTTCGACAACATGCCGGTGTCCTCGGACAACCTGATCGGCGAAGAGAGCAAGGGCTTTCGCTATATTCTGTCCGGCATGAATGCCGAGCGCATCCTGATCTCGGCCGAGTGTGTCGGTGACGCTAAGTGGTTTATCGATAAAGCGGCAAATTATGCCGGTGAACGCAGCATATTTAACCGGCCAATCGGTCAGAACCAGGGCGTGCAGTTTCCGATTGCGCAGGCCTATTCGCAGATGCGTGGTGCCGAGTTGATGCTGCGCGAGGCCATCCGGCTATATGAAAAAGGCGAAAATCCTGGGGAGGAGGCCAACCTTGCCAAGATGCAGTGTGCCGATGCTTCGTGGGCGGCGGCCGAGGCCTGCGTGCAGACCCACGGTGGTTTTGGTTTTGCCGAGGAGTACGACATCGAGCGCAAGTTTCGCGAGGCGCGCCTGTATCAGGTGGCGCCGATCTCGACCAACCTGATCCTAAGCTATGTCGCCGAGCACGTACTGGGGCTGCCGCGCTCGTATTGACGAGCATCGGCAAGGCCAGGGAAAACCGCCGTGAACAAAGCCGCCAGCACACCCGAAACCGCCAACGCCTGGTTTCCCGAGCTGTTCTCGTCCATCGATATCGGTGCGCGGCGGGCGAAAAATCGCATTATGCGAGTGGCGACCACCGCCAACCTTGCCGATGGCAATCGGGTTGGGCCGCGGGTGCTGGCGTTCTATCGCGAACTCGCCGCCGGTGGGGTTGGCACCATTGTCACCGAGGCGCTGCGCACCCAGCCGCACGATCCATTCGGACCCGGTGCACTGGTGATATTCGATCGCGATGCGATAGACGGGCTGCGCCAGATCGCCGATGCCTGCCACAGCCACGGTGCACTGTTGATTGGTCAGCTCAATATGGGTGGCCGGCAGCATTTAGCATCGCGAGTGATCCCGTATGCCGTAGCACCTTCGGCGATCGCCTGTCCCCGTTCCGGCGGCGTGCCGCACGAACTCACCGCCCGCGAGATCGAAGATACCATCGAGACCTACGTCAGTTGCGCCGTGCACTGCATAGAGGCGGGCATGGACGGCGTAGAGATTCACGGCGCGCAGGGACATCTGATCCAACAGTTTGTCTCACCCTATACCAATCGCCGTGAAGACGACTGGGGCGGCACCGCCGAGAAACGCCTGCGCTTTGCCACAGAGATTCTAAAACGCACACGCACGCGAATAGGTCGTGGCATCGTCGGTTATCGGATGGGCGTGGAAGAATTTACCGACAGCGGGCTTGGTATCGACGATACCGTCGCCATCGCGCAGCAGTTCGTCGCCGACGGTCTGATCGACTACCTCTCGCTGTCGCAGGGCAATTTCAACTCGATTGAAACCCATCTGCCCGATCGCCACGAACCGGTGCTGGCGTATCGCTCGTTGCACGCCCGTTTCAAGCAGGCCTGCGGCAACCAGGTGCCGGTCGTCGCATCGACGCGCATGCCCGGGCCCGAGCAGGCCGAGGCGGTGATCGCCGCCGGTGAGGCGGATATGGTTGGGCTTTGCCGTCCGCTGATCGTCGATCCGCAGTGGCCCGCCAAGGCCAGGCGCGGTCGCAGCGAGGAGATCCGTCGCTGCATCGCCTGCAACCAGTGCTGGGCCTGGATCGGCGCCGGTGAACCGATCGCCTGCGCTACTAACCCCGAGGCCGGTCGCGCCCACCTGTGGCCAAAGCTCGCACGCGATCGCGCTGAATTTTCGCGTCGCGTGGTGATTGTTGGCGCCGGGCCGGCCGGGCTTGAGGCGGCGCGGGTCTGTCGTGCGCGCGGCCATCAGGTGACGGTGCTGGAGCGCGACGCGCAGCCGGGCGGGCGACTCAAACGGGTGCACGAAGTCCCCTTTTTTGAAGAGATGAAAAACCTGCTCGACTACCTTGTGCCTCAGGTGGCAGACGCCGACATACGCTACAACACCCCTGCATCGGTCGAGTTGCTCGAATCGATGCAGGCCGACGACATCATCATTGCGACCGGCGCCGAACCCATGGTGCCAGAGTTGTCTCAGGATGGCAGCGTGCAGGTCACCGTCAGCGATGGCCCGATCGAACTGGCTCAATCTGCGGCAGGCGATCACATCGTGATCATGGATGAGGACGGTTACTACTGGACATCGATGCTGATCGAAAGCGCCATCGCACTGGGCAAAAAACCGATTGTCGTCAGCCGCTTTTTTGAAATCTGCCGCGAGTTGCCGATGGTCTCGCGCATCAACCTGCTGCGTCAGCTCGATCGTCATCAGGGCCGTGCCATTGCCAATAGTCTCGTGGCCGGCGTGGCTGACGGACAGGTGGCAGTTGCCCACTATCTGACCGGCCGCGTACAGCAACTCGACAACATCGCCGCGGTGATCTGGGCGGGTGCTGCGAGAGCCCGGGCCGAGCTTGCCGAACAACTGATTGCCAATGGCGCGAGCAAGAATCACGTGCATGTGATTGGCGATGCATTTGCACCGCGACGGCTGGCGCAGGCGCTCGGTGAGGCGCATGCGCTGGCGCGTCGTATCGGCTCGCCCGCAAGGACATGACAACGTCAATCGGATGAAACACTGCAGCGATCGGAGGGCCCATGGCCACATTCAGTAAACTCAGTATCAACGCCGACTCGGCCCTGGTGGCCGTGCAGGGGGCGATGGCTAAGGCCAGACAGCTCGATTTCGCAATGAGTATTGTCGTCTGTGACGAGAGCGGGATAGAAAAACTGTCCGTGCGCATGGACGGTGCATCACAGGCGACGCTTGGCATCGCGCGCGACAAGGCTTACACCAGCGCGAGTCTGGGCAGTGCCACGCATGCGTTATGGGACATGATCAAAAATGATCCGCCGCTGCAAAGCGGTCTGCCGGTGGTGCCCAGACTGGTCACTTTTGGGGGTGGCTACCCGATTATGGAAGAGGGCGCCATCATCGGCGCCATCGGCGTTTCCGGCGGACACTATTCCGACGATATGGAAGTCGCGCGCGCAGCGCTGGCGGCCATTGGCTCGCCGGTCAGTTAGTTCTATTGTGCGTCGGCCATTGCAAGCGGCCCGTTAACGCGCTCGACCGCGATCACATACCAGGCGGCGAGGCTGGTGCCGATTGCCGACGCCAGCATCATCAGCAACAAAGGCCAGACGCCCCAGCCGTGACCCATCATTGCGCCGGTTAACGCCGATAAGGCTGCGCCGGCCCCGACCATCAATGCACCGCCTAACCCTGAGGCACTACCCGCGAGGTGGGGGCGGACCGACAACATACCGACATTGGCACTGGGCATCGTCAGCCCATTGCCGACTCCCACCAGTGTAATCGGTCCAAACAGTGCCATCGGATGCACGGCACCCGTCAGGAACAGCAGGCAACTGACGAGCAGGCCGCCTGAGGCCACAAAGCTGCCGAGCAACATCATGCGATTCATACCGACACGTTGCGTAATACGCGCTGAGATAAATGTACCGATAAAATAACCAAGCGAGATAAAAACAAAATAAAACCCGAGGCTCGCCGGACTGATGCCGAGGATGTTTCTGGCCACGTAAGGCGCGCCGCCAAGAAACGCGAAAAACGAACCGGATGCACAGCCTGCCGTCAGCGCATAGCCCCAGAAACGCCGCGAGGCAAAGAGCCCCGGATACTGGCGAAACTGATCGGCAAAGCTCGCCGTTTTGTTGTGATTGGTCTCGCCCATGTCAAACCACACCAGCCACAGTGACAGGGCACCAAACGCGAGCAGTGCCCAGAATGCCGACTGCCAGCCGAATAGTTGTTCCAACAGCCCACCGATGGCGGGGCCGATCATCGGGCCGACCGCCATCCCCATCGTGACATAGCTGATCATACTGGCAGCGGCTGTCGGCTCCAGCGTGTCGCGCACGCTGGCGCGCGCCAGTGCCAGGCCGGTGGCGATGGCAGCCTGAATCAGTCGGAAGAACAGAAACCAGCTCGCCTCGGTTGACAGTGCGCAGCCTACAGTCGAGACCATGAATATTCCGATCGACGTCAGCATCACCGGGCGGCGCCCATAGCGATCGGACAGTGGCCCCATAATGATCTGCAGGATCGCTGTTACCCCAAGATAGGCCGACACCGCCAGTTGCATGACGGCATAGTCAACTGAAAAGAAATTCGCCATCGCCGGTAGCGACGGCAGAAAAAAATTCATCGACAAGGCCGAGATCGCAGCGACCAGCACCAGCGTCAGCAGGGTGGGTGGCGTCGAACGGTCAAGAAATACGCGTTGAGTGGCGCTATCTGCCGCAGTAGTCACCCGATTGGGTTCCAACGTCGGTGCGGATGCCGTTCGCGCAGGTACGACTGGAAGATATTTTTCAGATTTGTACTACCTTTAGTGGTCATCCATTTTGGGCCGCACAGGTTGATCCTGCGGGCCCCGAAGCGCAGTGGCGCAATAGCAGCTTTCTGCAGGTGTTTAACGCTATCGACACCCTAACGGTAGCAGCAAAACGGTGTGGGTGATAGCCCGTAGGCAGGGCTCGGGGCCGGGTTATGACAGGAAATATCGATGCAAATTTCGACACAGGAAGTTCGACCGGCAGCACTTGCGTGCTGGCTGGCGGCAGCGCTTGCGATCGTCGTGACGTTTGGCGTTCGCGCGGCAGAGCCTCTCGCGCAGCCGGCAGGTGATGTGATCCTCAGTATCGAGGGCAAGGTAGGCAAGCGCAACAGCGACGCAGGCGCCCAACTCGACTATGCGATGTTCGAATCCATCGGCCTTGTTACACGCACGATAGTCACTGAATGGACGCCAAGCGCGGTGTTCGAGGGTGTGTCCGGTCGAGACCTGGTCAGGCACCTGGGGATCGAGGGCGATTATCTACTGGGTATTGCCCACGATGACTATGAAGTCTCGATTCCGGTTTCGGATCTGACCGAACACGACACGCTGTTTGCCGTATCGATGAATGGTGAGCGATTGAGTATAAAAAACAAGGGGCCTGTTTGGCTGTTGTACGCCAACCAGAATCGCCCGTCGATATCACCCGAATTGCTCAATGCGAGAATGATCTGGCAGTTGCATACCCTGGTCACTCAATAAGTGCTGATCATACCTATGCACAAGGGGCGTTTGCTCGCACTGGGGTATCTGGCATCCATTGCAGTTCTGGTGGTGAGTGCGCTGACTTATTTTACACGGCATCTCGAAGTCGTTAAATTGCAGGATGCCATTCGCTATACACACTATGAACCGGTGTGGCACAACACGGCACTGTATCTGGACTACCATCGATTTCTCGACGCCGCTGCGCGTTACGTCAACCTCGACAGCGATCTGACAATCGCCGATGTTCAGAATCGGTTCGATGTCTTCTACAGTCGCATCGATGTACTTGATGTCAACTTTGCCGGCAAAATTGATTCGGCCAATCAACTGAGCGGCGCACCGCTGGCGATGACAGAAAAGATTCGTCACAGCATTGAACAGATTAAGTTTCTTGTCGGCCGCCTGGATAATGTCGAACAGGCCATCGCTCGCCTTGAGCCCGGCAATCATGAAAGTTATCTCTCGATCTATCGCGATCTCGCCGATCTACAATTGCACGCGGTACCGCTACTGTTGCAGAGTTTCAATTTATATCGCGCGATGATGTTAAAGCAACAGGAACTTGAGGACTGGTCGTCTGATC
>CAZYDV010000359.1:0-6055 GCA_964646405.1 uncultured Granulosicoccaceae bacterium
CCAGTCGTGTGTTGGCTTGATATCGCAATTGAGCAACGCCTGGACCGCCTGCCCGGGGCTCGCGTGGACGTGCATCGCCGCCTGGTAAACCTTACCGAGCTCGTCGCCACCCGGGTGCACCTGGATTAACGCTTGACTGGGAACCGGGCAGTCGAAGTAGGTGTAGGCGCCAGTGCTGATCTCGCCAAGCCGCATACCGAGCGCGAGCACCAGATCGGCCGAATCAATCAACTGTCGCGCCGCAGCGGTGATACCGACCCCGGCCTCGCCCACATAGCAGCGATGGTGATTGTCGATCAGGTCGTTGCGGCGAAACGCCGCCATCACCGGAATGTTGTGTTGCTCGGCTAAAGTCTGTACCGCGCGAGTATCGGTATCAGTCCAGCTCGTGCCACCTACCATAATCAGCGGGCGCTGCGCACCCTGCAGATGCGCCGCCATGGCCGCTGCGGTATCGGCCGACACCGACGGCGCATTGATGATCGTCGCGGCGCAGGGTACAGTGCCAGTCGTTGCAGTGAGCATATCTTCCGGCAGAGCGATCACCACGGGCCCGGGCCTGCCCGAGCGCGCCACCGAAAACGCGCGCGAGATGATCTCCGGAATACGCGCGGGATCGTCAATTTCGGTTGCCCACTTGCAGATCGGTGAGAAAAACGCCCGATAGTCGATTTCCTGAAACGCCTCGCGCCCCTTCTCACCGACACCGACCTGACCGATAAAGAGGATCATCGGACTGGAATCCTGCATCGCCGTGTGCACGCCGATCGACGCATTGGTCGCGCCCGGCCCGCGCGTGACAAAGCAGATGCCGGGCTCTCCAGTCAGCTTGCCCCAGGCCTCCGCCATGTAGGCGGCGCCGCCTTCCTGCCGGCAACCGAGCAGCGCGATATAGTCGCGCACATCGTAGAGGGCATCGAGCACCGCCAGATAGCTCTCACCCGGCACGGCAAATACCTGCTGCACCCCATTTTGTCTCAGACACTCGACCAACAGCGTCGCGCCCGTGTTTTCAACTGTCATCTTTCGGCTCACCGAACTAGAATTCGACACGGCGCGCGCGCTGGCGCTCGCCGCGATGGTATCGCGAGGCCTGCGGTCGATCCCGGACGCCCCCGCCAATCCTCGCTCAATGGTACACCATTGGGCGAGCCCCCTAGCCCTACGGAGTGCAGCAGATTGATTGTTGTCGACGGAGTCAGCAAGTATTTCGGTGGCGTACACGCTGTCGACAATGCCTCGCTGAAAATTGAAAAAGGTTCCATAACCGGCCTGATCGGCCCGAACGGTGCCGGCAAGACCACGCTGTTCAATATCATCGCCGGCAATCTCTCTCCCACCAGCGGGAGGATTTTGCTCGATGGACAGGACATCACTGGACTGGCACCACATCAGCTTTTTGAGCGCGGCCTGTTGCGCACCTTTCAGATCGCCCACGAGTTCAGTACCCTGACCGTTACCGAAAACCTGATGATGGTGCCCGGTGGTCAATTTGGCGAAAAGATCTGGAACACCTTTTTCAGCCGTGCGCGCATCGCAAAGCAGGAGGCTGAAATTCGAAGCCGCGCGATGGAAGTCATCGACTTCCTGAATCTTCGCCACATTGCAGACGAAGCGGCGGGCAATCTGTCCGGTGGACAGAAAAAACTGCTGGAGCTCGGCCGCACGATGATGGTCGATGCGAAAGTGGTACTGCTCGACGAGGTCGGCGCAGGCGTTAACCGCACACTGCTGAACGACGTTGGCGACGCGATCATTCGTCTCAATCAGGAGCGCGGCTATACCTTCTGCATGATCGAACACGATATGGATTTCATCGGCCGACTGTGCGACCCGGTGATCGTCATGGCCGAAGGCGCGGTGCTCGCCACCGGCACCGCAGACGAGGTGAAAAACAACGAACAGGTCATCGAGGCCTATCTTGGCCGCGGCCTGAAAAACAAAACCGGAACAGCGGCATGAGTTACCTGGCTGGCAATAATCTGGTCGGCGGTTATGGCGGTGCCGACATCCTTAACAATTGCACGATTGCAGTAGAGCGCGGACAGATCGCCGTCATCGTCGGTCCGAACGGCGCCGGCAAATCCACCGCAATGAAAGCCATGCTCGGCATGCTGGAGCTGCGCACGGGCAACGTCGTGCTCGATGGAGAAGACATTACCGCGCTGAGCCCGCAGGCACGCGTCGCCAAAGGCATCGGCTTCGTACCGCAGACCAGTAACATCTTCACCGGCATGACGGTGGAAGAAAATCTGCAGATGGGCGCCTACCTGCGACACGATGACATCAACCCGACCATCGAACAATGCTACGAACTCTTCCCGATCCTGCGCGATAAACGCAAACAGGCTGCCGGCGAGTTATCCGGTGGGCAGCGTCAACAAGTGGCGGTAGCGCGCGCAATGATGACTGAACCCTCGGTATTGATGCTGGACGAACCCACCGCCGGTGTATCTCCCATTGTCATGGACGAGCTCTTCGATCGCATCATAGAAGTCGGCCGCACCGGTGTTGCGATTGTCATGGTTGAGCAAAATGCCCGGCAGGCACTGCAGATCGCCGATCAGGCCTATGTGCTCGTCAACGGCGAGAATCGGCACACCGGCAGCGGCGAAGAATTGCTCGCCGATGCCAATGTGCGCAAATCATTTCTCGGGGGCTGAGCCGATGCCAGAAACTATCGAAGTACTCAACGCCATTACGCTGCTGGCTAATTTCGTATTGCTGCCGGCGCTATCGTACGGATCACAACTGGCGCTCGGTGCGCTGGGTGTCACGCTGATCTTCGGCATTTTGCGGTTTGCCAATTTCGCCCACGGCGACACCATGGCCTTTGGCACCATGATCGCGATATTGATCACCTGGTGGTTTCAATCTCTGGGTTTGTCACTTGGCCCGCTGCCCACGGCACTACTCGCCCTGCCGTTTGCGATTGCGGCCACCGCCGTCATCGTCATTGTTTTTGATAAATTTGTTTTTTCGTTTTATCGAAAACAAAAAAGTCCACCGGTCATGCTGGCTATTGCATCGGTTGGGGTGATGTTCATGATGAACGCGATTGTGCGTTTTATCATCGGCCCGGATGATCAGCGCTTTGCCGACGGTGAGAAATTCATCATCAAGGCGCGCGAATTCAAAACCATGACTGGTCTTAACGAAGGACTGGCAATCAAATCGACCACGGTGCTGACCGTTGTGATCACGCTGATCGTCGTGACGGCACTATTCTGGTTTTTGCAACGCTCGCGCACCGGCAAAGCGATGCGGGCCTACTCGGATAACGAGGACCTGGCACTTTTATCCGGTATTAACCCCGAACGTATTGTACTGGTCACCTGGATCATTGCCGCGGCCCTTGCAACGATTGCCGGCGTGCTTTACGGGCTCGACAAGAGCTTCAAGCCCTTCACCTATTTTCAAATGCTGTTGCCGATCTTCGCCGCCGCGATTGTCGGCGGCATTGGCCAGCCGGTCGGTGCGGTGGTCGGTGGCTATATCATCGCTTTTTCGGAGTTGTCGGTCACTTACGCCTACAAGAAATTCTTTAAATATCTTATGCCCGAAGAGTCTCAACCCGAGGGTCTGGCGCAACTGTTGTCGACCGATTATAAATTTGCCGTCTCGTTCATCATTCTGGTGGTGGTATTGCTGGTCAGACCCACCGGTATTTTCAGAGGGCGCGTGCTATGAGCAATGCCATTCGCGCCACGCTGGCATTTAGCCTGATGGCGATGATGCTGCTGGCCGTCGGTCACTATCAGTCGTGGAACGTCGCGTTAACGATTCTGAATTTGTGCCTGATATCGGCAGTGATGTCGCTGGGTGTCAATATTCAATGGGGCTACGCTGGCCTGTTTAACGCCGGCGTCATGGCATTCACAGCACTGGGTGGACTGGCCGCTGTTTTAGTCTCGGTAAAACCGGTAGGTGAAGCCTGGTCAGCCGGCGGGTTCGGCATGCTGATCAGCGCGGTCATCGTGTTACTCGGCATCGCGGCGATCGTTGCACTTCGACGTTGGCTTGCTGCAGGATTGCTGCGAAAACTGTGCACGGCGCTGGTCGTCATCATGGCCCTTGTGTTGCTGCGCACGTACTACTACGACGCTGTCGAATCGATTGAAGCGGTGAATCCCGCCAAGACCGGATTTCTCGGTGGCCTTGGCCTGCCGATCCTGTTTAGCTGGATCGTCGGTGGCCTGTTTGCCGCCGCTGTCGCCTGGCTGATCGGCACTGTCGCACTCGGCCTTCGTGCCGACTATCTGGCGATTGCAACGCTGGGCATTTCCGAGATCGTGATTGCGGTTATCAAAAACGAGGACTGGCTTGCGCGCGGGGTCAAGAACGTTAGCGGCCTGAGCCGGCCCGTACCCTACGAATACCAGTTGCAAAACAGTGAGTGGTTCATTTCGATGGTGGAGCGTTTTCGTGGCAGTGCGCTCGACGCCATACCCGAGACCGACCGTCAGGCCGCGCTGGGCCAAATGGTCATCGAGGGGTCAAGCCTGTTCGTCAAGCTCTGTTACAGCGCACTGTTTGCCGTCATGCTGCTGTTAATCCTGTGGCTGTGCGCCCGTGCACTGAATTCGCCGTGGGGGCGAATGATGCGCGCGATCCGCGACAACGAAGAAGCGGCCAGTGCGATGGGCAAAGACGTCACCCGCCGGCATTTGCAGGTGTTCGTACTTGGCTGCGCTGTACTTGGCATCGCTGGCGCGATGCTCACCACGCTGGACGGTCAATTCACCCCCGGTACCTACCAACCGTTGCGCTACACCTTTCTGATCTGGGTGATGGTGATCGTGGGCGGCAGCGGCAACAATCTGGGCGCCGTGCTCGGCGGATTCCTGATCTGGTTTGTCTGGATCGAGGCCGAGCCGGCATCGCTGTTCGTCATGCAATGGCTGACCAGCCATCTGGATGCCGCCAGCACCTGGCGCACCCATCTGATCGACAGCGCCCCGCATCTTCGACTTTTTCTGATGGGACTGGTGCTGTTGCTGGTGCTGCGGTTCAGCCCCCGCGGTATTCTGCCAGAGCAGGTTCGGCGAAGCTGACACCGGCTGGCACAAACACCCGAGCAGGCCCGGGCAGAGACCCGGGCGGGCGACCAGCCGACCTGCGACTCGCGAATGGATATATGCCTGCGATTGCGCCAAAATAGCCGCCGATACCCGGCACCCGTGCGCTTCACGCCGCGCGGGCGAACCGGGGCTCGCCTCTATTCTGTCCCTATTCAGGAATCTGTCTAATGAAGAAAACGCTTACCGGCATCGCCTCAGCCCTGTTACTGGCAGGCACAGCCGCCCCCGCTATCGCCGACGATGTCAAAGTCGGCATCCTGCTCGGTTTCACAGGCCCGATCGAATCGCTGACGCCAGATATGGCCGCAGCCGCCGAGCTGGCACTGAAAGAAGCCACCGACTCTGGCAAGTTCATGGGTGGCAAGAGCATCAGCGCCGCACGCGGCGACTCCACCTGCACCGATTCAGCCGCCGCCACCGCTGCGGCCGAGCGCCTGGTCTCCGCTGAAAACGTCGTTGCCATCATGGGTGCTGACTGCTCAGGCGTGACCACTGCCGTGGCCAACAACGTCGCCGTGCCCAATGGCGTGACGATGATTTCACCGTCGGCCACATCGCCGGCCCTGACCACCATCGAAGACAATGGCTTTTTCTTTCGCACTTCACCATCCGATGCACGACAAGGCCAGGTATTGTCCGATATCCTGACATCGCGCGACGTCTCTGAAGTCGCCGTGACCTACACCAACAATGACTACGGCAAGGGTCTGGCCGATTCATTCGCCGCCGCTTTCGAAGCCGCTGGCGGCAAAGTGGCGATCAGCGCTGCACACGAAGACGGCAAGGCCGACTACTCAGCTGAAGTGGGCGCATTGTCCGCGTCTGGCGCACCGGAACTGGCCGTATTCGGCTACGTCGATCAGGGCGGTCGCGGCATCATTCAGGCCTCGATCGATTCCGGCGCGTTTGATCGCTTCATCTTCGCAGACGGCATGGTCGGTGAGTCACTGATCGAAAACGTCGATGGCGACCTG
>CAZYDV010000360.1:0-6050 GCA_964646405.1 uncultured Granulosicoccaceae bacterium
CTGGCCGCTTTTCCAAGTGATTGACAAGTTATGCACTTACAAGTTGAATCTGGGTGACATTGTCAGGCAGTCCGCAGCGCCTGCATCAACCCGCCGGCTGCTATGATGTTGGCGTAGAAGAATTGGGTATTGACGCCGCTATCGCAGAAACAACCGTCGATGCGATGACAGAGGTAAGCGATTGTGCGGAGTCTGCAACAGACAGCCCCCGCCACAGTGAAATACTACAGGGGGTTCGTATCCTGGATCTCTCCAATGTTCTTGCAGGGCCTGTATCCGGTCGGACACTGGCCGAGTACGGTGCCGATGTTATAAAAATTGACCCACCGGATCCGAACTTTGGGCCGCGCATCTCGTGCATGTTTCCCATTGAGGCAAGCCCGGGTAAGCGGAGTATGCTTCTGGATGTAACCTCGCGGCGGGGTCGGGAAGTATTTTTCGATTTACTTAAAACCACGGATGTCGTCGTTCACAATTTTCGCCCGGGCGTAGACGAGAAAATGGGCATCGACTACGACACGCTGAAACGAATAAAATCCGATCTCATCTATTTGAATATCTCCGCCTTCAACGGTCCGCAGCCTGGCCCGTGGCGAAATAGATCTGGTGTTGATCCGGTGTTGCAGGCAGCGACGGGCATACAGCTACGATATGGTGGAGAGGGTGAGCCACCCCGGTATCATGGCTGGGCTTCCTGTATTAACTATATGACCGGTTTCTCAGGTGCTTTTGGCGTTGCATTGTCGCTACTGCGGAATAAGCGTGATGAGGCAGGCAGTTGTGGGGATATGGTTCGAACCTCTATGGCGCAAGGTGCGCAACTGGTTCAGGCTACACTGCTGTGGGGAACGACTCAACAACAGCCGGGAGGCGAGGCCCATGGTCAAGGCGCTGTGGGCGACCATGCACTCTATCGAATGTATCTGTGTTCGGATGGGTGGGTATTCATCGCAGCGTTAACCACTGAGCGAATCTTGCTCGCTGGTATTGATGCATTCACAGGCTTACATGCTGAGGTTCTGGATAGCGACGAGAGACTGCAAGATTTTATGGAGCAGACTCTGGGCGCGAAACCCGTTGACTATTGGATTGAGATATTCAATCGCGCAGGAGTGGTCGCTCATCGAGTGGATTCGCTTAAGGATGTTTGTACCCGAAACATTCATGAAGGCTCTACCCAATATCTGCAGTCGACCTGGCGCGATGAACGAACGATATCGTGGGCCCGGTTTACTGATCACTGCGCTGGTGGTGCAGTAGAGCTCTCCGCACCAGCTTACGTGCGGTTGCGCAATTCGACAATCCGGCTTTTGTCTCCCACCCCGAAGCAGGGCGCGGACACTTGTGAAGTGCTCGTTGAGTTAGGCTACTCAGAAAAAGATATTGACGTGCTTTTGACAGACGGTGTGATCAAGGAACAATTGCACGAGCGCTATCTACCAGGTTGAAGTAGGGTGTCAACGTGTGGTGGACATTTTTTGGAAACGCGATTGACATTGGGGCCGCCGGTGAGTGGTCTTGTGTATGGTGGGTGACTTGGACACATCGCGCGTAAAACACCGGCGATAGGGGCCAGGTAACATCCTGTGGCGGTGTACTGGCTCTATTGGTTGCAGGGCCTTCATCGCAGCATGGGATCGCCGGATGGTCGAGTTGGCATTGCCCACAAAGTCATTGACAGCACAGCCAGGGCTTTCCTGCTGTAATCCGCAAGGAATGGACACTTCAGTGCACGGGCTAAAATCTATCGAACTGGCGCAGAATCATTGACTGTGGCTCCATTGCTTTTGTAAGTCCTTCAATTATGAGTTGGTACCAAGGGCATTCGTAGTCCATGGTAGAAGTAGGGAGGTGGCCTGTTTCCCTACCTAGTGAGCAACTGACAGCATAGGATGCAGTGCCGTATTGTCACTACTGCCCGTGTGCGGTACGGCGATCCTTCATATGTAGAAATGACAAGTTCAGTGGCAGTGACTTCGATCATCGTAAGCCGTGGCCTCATTTTGCGCGACTAAATAGAATCAGTACCGGGTTGTGGTATCAGGAGTCTGCTGTCCAGTGGGGCGCGTCTTTCTCAAGAGAGGCAGCGGGGTGGGCACTAGTGCAGTGTGAGGTGAAAGCCACTTGCCTATATACTGGGTTGCCAGTTGGTGGTGCGTCCCGCCGTTCCGCAGCCGATGCCAAAACGTGAACCAGTTCACAGTTCGGCGGAAGGTCGTTCGGGATACTGCCGCTTGAAAAATTTGGTCCCTTCATCCTTTGCTGCACAGGGAATCGTGCGTCAGCCGAGAGCTAGTATGAGACTTCTTTGTGTTACTTCCACGATTGCGCTTTCGTTTTTTGTCTCGTCGGGCAGCTTCGGCGCTGAAGACGCCTCTGGGGTGATCCCGGGCGCTGACGGTGTGCTGCTTGATATCAGCGAAGTGGCTGCAGAGGTCAAGGCGGCTATTCCGGAGGCAACGGCGGAGCCCGTTGGGGAACTACTGGAAATAGTGGCCGCACCCGTCCCCGCTAATGCCGATTCGCCTGTGGAAGCTGCGGCGCCAAAGGGTCCCACGGCAGAGGCCGTTGCGTCAGAGGTCACTGTGTCCGAGTCGACGGCGCCCGAGTCGCAGCTTACATCGCCCGCAGTCGAGCCCGCTCGTGAGGAGGTAACGGAGGAGGTTAACTCCGCAGTAGAGGAGGTGGACGATGCTGTGCAGGGTGTGCCAGTAGAGATACCTGATCAGATGCCGGTTGTCGAAGAAGTCTCTGCGTCCGACGCAGGCGCAGATGCCGCGACAGGTGACGGAGACGACTCGGCCTTCCGCGCGATTGTTGACGCGATGCGTCCGAGTGGAAACGTCGATTCTCTGGAAAACGACAGGCTTACACTCTACATCAGTGAGAAAGTGATTTCGCCGCAGTTTGAACGCGACGCGAAACGTCTGGGGCTCGAAAAGTCCAGAATGCACGTCGGGTTTTTGGTCAGTGAAGAGCGCGATACCGTCCTGCAGGCCGGATTGTCCGTTGATTCCAGCTTCGCCAAATCGCTGCGGCTGTCTTTCGGTACACGCGCCTACATCGCGCTGTTGGGCGTTGAGAATGCGGATACTTTTGCTACGGCATTCGGTGCTGAGGCAGCCTACAAGTTGCCGTTCGAAGCCCTTGCTCTGGAATTTGGCGCAAGCTTCTACTACGCCCCGGACATCCTCACCTTTGGATCTGGCGACCGGGTTATCGATACGCAAGTGGGCGTCGCTTTGCCTTTCCGTCCGCAATTGTCGCTGTTTGGGGGCGTTCGCTTTCTCCAGGTAGACACACGACCCGAGGATCGCGAAATCGATAACCGGGCCCATCTTGGTGTGCGTTGGGACTTCCAGTAAGCGCGGATCCTGTTGTCGCTGCGAAGTACGAGCTTCTTTAAAAAACTGGCAGTGCAACCGGCTGGTGCCTAAGTGATGTTGCAGGCCGCCAACCTGACTGCTTGTCCGCTTCCGACGAAACCACGTGGGAGCGCTGGTAGCGCTACACGGCCGCATGGCCGGCTGCAATAGCAAAGCAAGTAGATTCCCGTGGGCCGCTCGCGCCCGCACTGCGGCCCAACGTGCAGTTTTGGGGCAATCACACGGGCGCCCGGCTGGGGAGTCCAGCCAGTCACGCTGTCAATACCCAGTTGAACTTCATGCCTGACCGCGTGCACCCCCTACTCACTGCGATGACAAGTTGATGGCATCGCATAACCCGCAAGCGTGTTTGAGTCAATAGCTGTTGAGTCAGTACGATTTGAGGTTGACTGATAGGCGGCCACAATTTTTTCTAGCTCGGCAATAGCCCGACGCTTGCAGCGCAAACGATAGCGATAGAGTAAGTAGCAAAGACCAGCGGCTAAAATAGCACCTGCAGTCAACAAGGCGCCTACCCATCCCAGCGATACGCCCTGCTCGCCATCGTACTGTGGAAAGGTCTGTTCGGATAGGAACCAAAAAAGTCCAATACTGACAAAGCCCCAGACCATGGTCCAAAGCAGTGCCGCCTCAGATGCGGGTTCGATTGCGGCACGCCGTTTCAGCAGAGCAATGCGCGCGCGGGTCAGGGGCTTCCCCGCATGCCTGATTTTCATGGTTTAAGTGAATATTGGATAAAGCGATAGTTTACCTGAGCCGGTTTCATACGATTGCGTGGTATGGCTGGTGGTTGCTTGCATGCGTAGCGTGTTCAGATTGATTGCCATTGTTATAGCCGTGCAATCGTACGGATGATTCAAAGCATACTGCGTTGTTCAGTATCACCGGTCTGGGTAGATGCAATCGTGCGCTTTTTAGGTGCTTTATCGCAGGTGGTGTCGAAAACAGTTTGCATCGAGTGACGTCGTGCAGTTATGTGCGAAGCGCTTTTACAGTGGTCTTTCTGGCTGCCAGTAGGGGGCTCAGTATCGTGAGCGATTGGTTCGGTGATCTTACAATTCTATCGTAGATACCACGAGTGCGCGGTGGATGGTTATGACGGGGTTTTACAAACGCTTGCAGGGTTATCTGCTTTGTAAACGTGGTTGAAATTCCTCGGCGTGAGAGTAGGATGCGATTGACAGAGGGCTATTCGACAGAATATGAGGCACCTCTTCGAGTAAAAAGCGTTATTTGCGGGAGGTAGTTGTCTGGTTTTGAAAACCAGCTACTTCGGGCGCGAGTAGTCCTCACAGGGAGCTGTAAAAAAGAGTGGTTCACCGAAATGTATATTCGGATAAGCAGTTGGCATACGTAGTGACCAGGGTTGCTCCGAGACTTTGCAGCCAGTTGAGCCAACCAGCCCGGGTTGGCGTTTTCCTGCCAAACCACTTGTCGCGGGTGGCGCAGACGAGTCCATCTGCTCGGCACCGGAGGGTGGATAATGGTTGATTTGTTCGAGTCATCAACGATCGGTAATACTGTTTTAAACGCGCGCGCATCGGTGTTGCTGAGGGCAGCCTTCTGCGTGCTTGCGGCGGTTGGCGTTGGCGCTTGTGACAGCGACGATGATGTACAGCAGGCGATGGATGGATCGCGCATCGTGGTGGTGGTGGCGCAGGATGATATTGACGATACCAGCGTCAGCGCCGGTGACGCAGGCGATGTGTCTGATCTGCATGACGGGCCGGTGGTGACGATAGCGACAGTGCCGGATAACGACGACTCGGCTGCGACCGACGATTCCACCCACGACGACGCTGACGACAGCGCTTCTGTCGATAGCAACATCCCGACTGACGCCATCGACATGCCCGGCTCAGTACCCAATGACCCAATGGTGGCAGATGCACCAGTCTCTGATGATAGCGACGCCACGTCTGACGACGCGGTGGATGACGGTGACGAGCCGGCTGGCTCAGGCACAGTGGCGGACAACACCGAGGACACCGGCGCTGACTCCACCAGTGACTCGCCAACCCCGGTATCAGAACCAGACATGCAAGCGGATGATGCGTCTGATAGCGACGCCGATCCCCCGCTGCCAGGCGATGTCGTAGACAACCCGATCACCATCGTCTCGTTCGACGGCAACATACCCGCTTTTCCCGGGGCCGAGGGCTATGGTGCGTCGGCGCGTGGCGGGCGTGGTGGCATGGTGGTCAAGGTGACTAACCTCAATGATTCCGGACCCGGCAGTCTGCGCGCGGCGATGATGATGACTGAGCCCAGAATGATCGTATTCGAGGTCTCCGGCACGATCGAGTTGCAAACACAGATTCGACTCAAGGCGGCGAACAGCTTTTTCACCCTGGCAGGACAGACCGCGCCGGGCGACGGCATTGCGATTCGCAACCACAAACTGGTGTTTGACGGCGTGCGCGAGGGCATTGTTCGACATTTGCGATTACGTCACGGCTGCGCCAGCAACTGCACGGTGGGTGTGGCGGATAATCTGACGCTGCTGGGTAACACTGAGTTGATGATCTTTGATCATCTGTCGATGACCTGGGCCGAAGACGAAGTGATGGACGTATGGGGTGACAACATCCGTGACATCACGTTTCAATGGTCGATGATGGGTGAAGGCACCGTGTTTTGTATCGAGGGCGCGAGTCAGAATCT
>CAZYDV010000361.1:0-5973 GCA_964646405.1 uncultured Granulosicoccaceae bacterium
ATTACTTCGCTGTCGGTAAAGGTGTAGGCTTCCATCTCCTTACACGACACACACCAGTCGGCATAGAAATCCAGCATGACAGGCTGATTAGCAGTTTTGGCATAGGCCAGTTTAGCGTTGAGACCGTCCAGCCCTTTTATCTTTTCAAACACTAATTCCGAAGTTGCAGATGCCCCGGCACCATTGGCGGCAACCAGGCCCTTGAGTGGAGTGGTGAGGGAGCCGCCACCGCTCGCGACACCAATCAGTAACAGGGTGCCGTAGATAACGCTGGTGTATCCAAGGCCTTTTGCGACATGTCCAACGCCCGAAGGGACATTGTCAGCGCGCTCAACTGAATTGAGTAGCACGCCAACGCTGATCGTGAGTACCGCGGCAAGCAGCATGATCAGCCAGCCAGGAGCAATTCGATCGAGCATCCAAAGTGCCATTGCCAGCATCGCAACGCCGAACACGATTTTTACGGTGTCCATCCAGCCGCCCGCCTTTGGAAGTAGCCGCCCGAAGGATGTACCGATCAATAGCAGTGGCAGACCCATACCCATGCTTAATGAGAAGAGGGCTGCCCCGCCGAGAACGGCATCACCAGTCTGGGCGATGTAAAGCAGCGCACCCACCAGTGGCGCGGTGACGCACGGGCCGACAATTAATGCGGACAATACACCCATTACCGCGACACCAGAATAACGTCCACCCTTCTGACTACCGCTGGCTGCCGTGAGTCTGTTCTGTATTGACTGTGGCATCTGTAGTTCGTAGAGCCCGAACATTGAAAGGGCCAGTGCGACAAATAACAGCGCTGTGGCGCCGATGACGTAAGGATGTTGCAGCGCTGCCTGGACATTTTCACCGCTCAGTCCAACGACGACGCCAGCCAGCGTGTACGTTAGCGCCATCGCGAGCACGTACACGACAGAAAGCCGAAAGGCTCTGCCGGTACTGACTTTGTCACCATCGCCCACAATGATCGACGAGAGAATCGGGATCATTGGCAGCACACAGGGTGTGAATGTGAGCAACAGGCCCAGTCCGAAAAACGTCAACATCGTGAGCAGCGCATTGCCATTCAGTAGTTTGGCTGCCAGCGCATCGTGCTCGGCTACCGGCGGGGTAGTAGTGGTACTGGTGCTGGAGCTAGCGGGGGTATTAGTGGGCGTGCTGTCAACTGCTGCAACAAAGTTGGCGGGCACCACGCCGAAGTCCATGGTTTTGATGATCGGCGGATAGCAAATGCCCACATCGGCGCAACCCTGATAAACCACTTCAATCTTGCCAGACTCGATGTTGTCGGGCAGGCCGGCCAGTGTGAGGTTGGCTGTGGCCAGGTTTCGGTGTGCGATGACATCGCCAAAAAATTCGTCAGTCTTTTGCTTGCCTTTGCTCAGGCGAGTATCAACGACATTCGCATTGCCCGGCTCCACAATTCTGAAGGCGAATTTGTGTTCATATAGAAAATACCCATCTTGAATCAACCACTCGAGTGGCAGTGAGCCATTCGACAGTTCGCCCACCTTCAGCACGAAGGCGTCTTCCGGGTCAAGAATCTCTGGCTGACCCCCGGTCAGTGAGGACAGATTGCTCAGTTGTGCCAGTGGGCCGATTGTTTGTGCTGCACCCGCATCAGCACGATATGATGAGCTTTCAGTGGCGTTCGTGAGTGCTTGTGACAACGGATTGATGTCATTCGCTGATGAGATCGCACCACTACTGAGATTGAACAGCAGGATCGCTAGGATGCCGGCCATCATCTTGAAAATACAGGATGTTTTGGTCATGGGAATGCTTTAGTTGTCTGGTTACCCGCCTGCGATGCGAGTTTGTGCTGTACTGGTTAACGTAGTGGTTTGACTAAAGATTGCAAATGGCGTTCAGATCGCGATCAGCCGCTACGGTTTGTGTCGCAGTTAACATTCTTGATTGGGAGTATACCTTTGTTTCCATTCGTGTTTTTCCTGTTCGTGGCCGTTCCGATCATCGAGATATTCCTGTTGATTAAAATCGGCTCTGCAATTGGTGCATTGTTGACGATCGCGATTGTGATACTGACTGCATTCATCGGCACCCGGATGCTGAAGATTCAGGGTTTATCGACGCTCAACCTCGCGCGCGCGAAGATGGCCAGTGGACAGGTGCCAGCGACTGAAATGGCAGAGGGGCTTGCACTGGCAATCGGTGGCGCACTATTGCTGACTCCAGGATTCGTCACGGATGCGATCGGTTTCGCGTGCCTGATACCCTTTACTCGGCGGTTGCTCATCAGGTATCTGGGGCAGAATGTCAGGGTCGCTGGCGTGTCCGCCTACCAATCCGGGAGCGCGAATAGTGCCGGTGCGTCCCGAAGTACCAATAGAGGGCAAAATGGCGATGTAATAGAAGGTGAATTTGAACGCAAGGACGATTGATCGGTCGCAGTTTCCCGGCAGTAGGCTGCGGTTTTACAGGCAGTCGTTCAGTTTCTGGCGGCGTTTGCCGATAGTGCTCACGCCCGCAGAAAGCCGTTGATGTCATGTAATGTTAACTCTGC
This sequence comes from uncultured Granulosicoccaceae bacterium, assembly GCA_964646405.1. Classification (GTDB taxonomy): domain Bacteria; phylum Pseudomonadota; class Gammaproteobacteria; order Granulosicoccales; family Granulosicoccaceae; genus CAKZSB01. The sequence continues at coordinate 2,525 of CAZYDV010000361.1, forward strand.
CGCCAAATGCTTTATCCCGCTCAACTGTTATGAGATGGTTCCGTGCCGTCCGATGTGCCCCCAGGCGCGCCGACTGTGCTTTGATCTGTGACCAACATGAAAACAATAATAAGAAAATTAGCAGTGACCACCCTTTGTGCGTGTGCGACCAGCCTTTCCATCACTGCCAACGCTGGCCTGTTCGACAATCTGGCTGACGTCGCCGACGGTGCACTGGCGGCGTACGGGCAAAATGGTGAGCATCGCGACCGCCACGATCTAACAGCCTCTGAAATTGATAACGCTTTGCGTGAGGCGCTGACCGTCGGTGCTGGATACGCGGGTCAGCAACTGTCGCGCAGCGCTGATGACGCCAACTCCAGAGGTTTGAGGATACCGCTGCCGCTCAAATGGCGCGAAGCCAGAGAAGTGGCTCAACGCATTGGCTACAGTGGTGATTTCGACAGCCTGCATCGGCAGTTGAATGCGGCAGCCATTGCATCGGTTCCAGCTTTAGTCGAGCTGATTGACAATGAAGTGAATGCCATAGCCTTTTCCAACCCCGCGGAGTTGTTGCATAGCAGCGAGAAGACGGCTGTCAGTGACTATTTGAAAGTAACCAGTAACGCATCGCTTCGAACTTATCTGCACCCCGTAGTCAAACAGGCATTGGTCAGTAGTGGCGCGACGGCGACCGGATTGAAAATTGCCACTCGCGTCGGCAATTTGCCTATGGTGCGGAATCTGCCGCTCGATTTGACTGACCATGTCGTCGATTCAACCATAGAGAATTTCTTTCGCCAGTTGGGGTTGCAAGAGGCTGCCATTCGCACCAATCCTCGGCGACGTACCAGCGGACTATTGAAGAAGGTTTTCGGCTGACTCGCTATCACACCGGGTCACCAACGGTTGCACGGTAACCGTCGGGCAATACTGTTTGACGTTAATCCACCGGCCCGGCCGTCCTCGCTCTGGTAGTATTTCGCCACCATTACAAGGGGAATCATCTTGCGAAGAGCCGTCGTCACCGGTGTCGGTATCGTATCCTGTCTGGGCAACACCAAAGAGCAGGTCGCTGAGTCGTTGCGATTGGGACGTTCCGGAATCGTTGCCAGGCCAGAGTACCAGGAGCGCGGCATGCGCAGCCACGTGGCCGGTGTGCCGCAGGTGGATTTCCAGGAGCTCATACCCCGCAAGCAGTTGCGATTCATGGGCGATGCTGCCGCATATGCATACATCGCCATGCAGGCGGCCATTGATGATTCGGGTCTCGCACCTGAAGAAGTATCCAACCCCAGGACGGGTATCATTGCCGGATCGGGAGGCGCGTCATCGTCGAGTCAGGTCGACTCTGCCGATGTGATGAGAGATAAAGGCATACGCCGGGTCGGACCCTACCGCGTCACCCAAACCATGGGCAGTACCGTATCGGCGTGTCTTGCAACCCCTTTTAAAATCAAGGGTGCCAACTATTCGATCTCGTCGGCATGCTCTACCAGTGCACACTGTATCGGCACCGCACTGGAGCAGATACAACTGGGCAAACAGGATGTCGTCTTTGCCGGCGGCGGCGAGGAAGAACACTGGACAATGAGCTGTCTGTTCGATGCGATGGGCGCGCTGTCATCCAAATACAACGATACCCCGGCGCTTGCCTCGCGCGCCTATGACGCCAACCGAGACGGATTCGTCATCGCCGGCGGCGGCGCGATGCTTGTGATCGAAGAACTTGAGCATGCCCGCGCCAGAGGGGCGACCATCTACGCAGAGGTGGTCGGTTACAGTGCGACATCGGACGGACAGGACATGGTGGCGCCATCCGGTGAAGGCGCCACGCGTTGTATGCAAGGTGCGCTCGCGGGTATCTCTGGCCCGATCGATTATCTGAATACCCACGGCACCAGCACCCCGGCTGGCGACATTACCGAGCTCAATGCCATCCGCGGTGTGTTTGCTGACAACATCCCGCGAATCAGCTCAACCAAGTCATTGTCCGGCCATTCGCTGGGTGCTGCCGGTGCGCACGAAGCAATCTACTGTCTGTTAATGATGCAGCACGGATTTGTGGCTGGATCAGCGAATATCGAGCAACTCGATCCCGAAGCCGAAGGTGCGCCAGTGGTACAGAAAACTATCGAAGGTATCGAGCTCAACACGGTGATGTCGAATAGTTTCGGGTTTGGCGGCACCAATGTGTCGCTGGTTTTTCAGCGTGTGACTGATTGACGACTCAGTGGTACATCGGCAGTTGCAGCGGCGGTTCATCAAGCGCTGCACTCTGCTCCTTCAATAACAGGATGTGATCGTCCCAGAATCGGTTGCTGCCGATCCATGGAAATGCCTGGCGAAATGCAGGTTCGTCTCTACGTTGATCCAGCCAGCTCGCGTAGTGGATGACCCGCAACGTTCGCAGCGCCTCAATCAGCGCTATTTCCGTTGGGTTAAACGTCCTGAACATCGAGTAGCCTTCCAGCAGGTCCATCAGTCTTGCCGTTTGATATTGCCGATCGCCAGATAGAAATAGCCACAAGTCCTGTATAGCCGGGCCGGTGCGGGCGTCGTCCAGATCGACGATGTGCGGCGTCTCGTCCCGCCAGAGGATATTGCCGGGATGAAAGTCACCGTGCAGTCTGATTTGAGGTACCGGATGATCGGTCAGGATGCGTTCGATCTTGGGTGTCAGATCGTTGATCAGTTTTTCATAGGCGAGGCTCAGTCCCGAGGGCAGGCGGTCGTTTTCCAGCAGCCAGGCCGCGGGCTCAATCGCCAGCATTGAGGTGCTGATCGTCGGCCGATGCTGGAAAGCTTGTTGTTCGCCCACGGCGTGAATCTGGGCGATAAACCGGCCGATTATCTCTAGCTGATCCGGGTTGTCCAGTTCGGGGCTGCGGCCGCCGCGCAAGGGGTATAGTGCAAATACGAACTGCTCATGTTTACGCAACGTGTTGCCCTGTTTATCCGGCAATGGACAGACAACCGGGATATCGACGGCCGATAACTCTGCGGCAAATCGGTGTTCCTCGTCGATCGAATCCTGCGACCATCGGTTGGGTCGATAGAATTTGGCGATCAGTGGTTCATCGTCCTCGATTCCCACTCGGTACACACGGTTTTCATAACTGTTGAGCGCGAGTAGTCTGCCATCGCACAGGTACTGCTGCGATTCGATGGCATCGATAATGGTATCCGGCGACAGATCGGCGAAATCAGTCGAGTCAGTTTGGTCTGCTACTTCCATAATGGGATTGCCGTGTCGCAACGTTGTCAGTGTGCAGTATGGCGGTTTTGTAAGCGTTTTAGGGGCTGATGTGCTTGCACGACGCGATATTCGCCTTTGGCGATTGCCTAACTCCAGCATCAGCTGTGATAAACTTGGACGAATTTCCGCGCTGATGGCGACGAATTGCTGCAATTGCCTGCAGATATTCTAAATCCGATTCCAGACCATCCTGTGAATTCTGCTGATAACC
>CAZYDV010000362.1:0-5962 GCA_964646405.1 uncultured Granulosicoccaceae bacterium
TTAAAAGTGACCGTCAGGCCGTCGTCGCTGATCTCGTAGCTCTCGGCCAGCTCCGGCACGATGTTGAGATCCTGATCGTAGTCGAGCAGGCCCTGATAGATCTTCGGCGCCACCAGGCCGATTGGGCCAGAAGTCGACAGATAGGGCGCGAGAGATGGCGGCTCCGGTTGTACGATTTTGATAAACGTACCGCCAGCTTTCTGAGCAAACGCCACGTTCAGCGATAGTCCCAGTGCCAGGCCGGTCATCGCCAGCCAGTTTCTGAATTTCATCATTTTTCCTCTTTCCATTGGCGTAGCGCCAGTGTACCTCAGTATTATCGAGTGCCAAGCGCTTAATTTGGGCTACTACCCGGGTTTGCCGCACAATAGCCAAGCGTCAGGGTAATATACCGATATTGTCGCCCTGCCGTCAGTGCGAAATTTGCATCGGGGTGCTGAGCCAGGAACCTGTCCGGGAACGGATGATCTACTGCGGGCGCGATCTATCGGTGTGGCCGCCCAGGCCAGCAATTGCGATCGATATCGTTAAATATGAACGACTTTTCGCCTCAATCGATCGCAATAGCTGACTCAATATCTCACACACTCGCTACGACCCCGGTTCTCGGACAGGCTCCCGGCGTTCTGCCACAATAGCTTCCCCGCGGCGGCAGTGCTCCAGCAGCATTTTCAGGTTTCGAACGCGTATTCTGGCGTGCCGACCGAGGCGGTAGATAATCCAACCACCAGCAACCGACGCGAGACAACTGATGGCCGTTCTGACTCCCGCGCAAATCAGCGCATTCAACCGCGATGGCTATATTCTGGTAGAGAATGCAATCGACGCCGACAGGCTCAGGGTATTGCGCCAGCAGTTCGACCAGTGGGTAGAAGAGAGCCGGCAACAGACCGGCAACTATGGCACCACGCTGGATGGCCGCGATCGATTCAGTGTGCAACCCGGACACAGTGCCGAGCGGCCGGCGCTGCGTCGGATCGCTTCGCCCAACGAGTTGTCCGACGCCTACCTCGACACCATGCGAGAGAGCATCGCAGTGGATGCGGTATGCGATCTTTTCGGGCCGAACCTGCGCTTCAACAACGCCAAGATTAATTCAAAACTTCCCGGTGCCGGTACCGCGGTCAAGTACCATCAGGATTTCCAGTTCGAGCTGCACAGCAATGACGATGTGATGACCGTGTTGTATTTCATCGACGGGGTTACCGACGACAACGGCCCCCTGGAAGTGGTTCCGGGCAGTCACCGCGGCCCTTTGCAGGAGCTCTGGCACGACGGTGTGTTTACCGGTGCCGTCAGCGATGCCGTGGCACAAGTGTGTCAGCAACAGGCAGTAAAATGCATGGGTCCTGCAGGCGCTGCCTGTCTGATGCACACCCGCCTGCTGCACGGCTCGGCGCCCAATCGCTCAGATCACCCGCGCACACTCTATATCTGTTCATACAACGCCGAAGACGCGGTTCCGGTGATCGACAATCACATTCCCAGTATTCACTCCGGCGAACTGGTGCGTGGAGTAGATACCGGCCGCGTGCGCTGCAGCGCCTACGAGACCGCCAAAGGCCAGAAACCCGCCGGCGCCTCATTTTTCGAGCAGCAGGCCCAACAAGACCAACCCGGGATGTGAGGGTCTACGCAAAAACCATAGTCGTATTAACCCCGTTTTCATCTGGCCTGCGTTCAAACAAAAACGACGCCGGCACCACTAACCGGCCAATCAATAGTCTACCAAGAGGTTCAGGCCATGAAGGGTAAACCACCGCTGACCCCGTTTTTCTGGGTCGCACTTTCGCTGATCACACTGTTCAATATGACGCATTCACGTGCGGCCAATGCGCCGATCACTGACGACGACCTCGGCGGCAGCGAACGCTATCTGGCCTACGCCAGCACCGACAAACCGATCTATCGCGCCGGCGACAATGTCTACCTGCGCGCAATCGTGCTGAACGCACTCGACAATACCCCGCACAAGCCGGGGCACCACAGCTATAAGGTTGTGATAAACGGCCCTAAGGGCGATATCGTACACGAGGGCTTCACTCGCGAAGACGCCAGTGCCGTCGGCTATCGATGGACCGTTCCAAACGATATGACGGGCGGCCTCTATACGGCAAAAATCTCAAGCCCCACCATTGGCTTGCCGGCCACTGAGCGCCGCTTTGAAATTCGCGCCTTTCGTACGCCGCGCGTGAAAACACAGATACAGTTCATGCGCGATGGCTACGGCGCCGGCGATACCGTCAGGGCGAGCGTATTGATCGAACGCGCCGAAGGTGGTGTACCTAAAGGGGCCAGGATCAGTGCCATCGCACGAGTCGATGGCATCGAAGTCTACCGCGGCCCGACACAAACGATGACCGACAGCGGCCAGATCGACACCGAGTTCAACCTGCCCGATCAGATGGAGTCTGGTATCGGCAGCCTGTCGTTTGTCATCGAGGATGGCGGGGTCGTGGAAACGGCCAGCAAGTCACTGCCGATCGTTCTGCAGCGGCTGGATATCGCATTCTACCCTGAGGGTGGCGAACTGATTGCCGGTCTGCCGGGGCGTGTTTACTTTCAGGCATTGCTGCCCAACGGTAAACCGGCCGATGTCGCAGGATCTATCGTCGAAATCGACGGCACAGAGGCCGGCAGGCAATCGATCACAACATTCAGCTCACAACACGAAGGCCGCGGCTGGTTTCAATTTACTCCCGAGTCAGGCAAACGCTACGCCGCAGTATTTAGTGAACCAACCGGCGTAACGCAACCGGCATCGCTACCAGACGTCAGCAACAGCGGTGCGGTGATTCAGAGCGCACAACACGCTTACGCCTATGATGATTCGATCGATTTGACAGTCCAGTCCACAGCCGATCGAAAAATCGCTCGTGTCACTCTGTACAAACGCAACACCGAACTCGACAGCCAACCTGTCACCGGCGGGCAAGTGCAGCTCGACGCAGGCGACGCAGAGGGGGTACTTATCGCGACCCTGTGGGATGAACAGAATCAACCGCTGGCCGAACGGCTGATCTATCGCAAACCCCGATTCGCACTCAACGTATCGCTGGAACTCTCGGATGGCCCATACACACCTGGCGGCGATGTCAGCCTGGACGTGCTGACCACCGATGAATCCGGCAATCCGGTTGAAGCCGTGGTCGGTATCACCGTCACCGATGACACCGTGCTCGAGCTGATCGAGAAGCGCCAGCAGTCACCGTCACTGCCGGTGATGGTCTATCTTGAAAACGAAGTTCGCGATCTGGCAGACGCGCACGTCTACCTCGACGACAACAACCCAATTGCCGATACCGCCATCGATCTGTTACTCGCCACCCAGGGATGGCGACGGTTTGTGTTGTCCAGCTACGAGGAAATCAAGCAGCAGTTCCCGGAGCACGCCGCTCGCATCATGGCTCAGGCGAGCCGGCCCGCCCCGGTATTTCGCATGCAGCGCCTCGAACGGGCAATGGTCCGAGGCATGGCATTCGATGCAGAAATAGCAGACGACGCGCTGCTGGACGCAGCACCACAAAACAACGCCGCACCCCCGGCACAGGCTGCCCGTGTTGAACAGGAAGAAGCGCCGGCCCCCGTCGCGGCGGTGGCACAAAAAGAAATCGACGCCGACGTGCCACAAGCCGATATCGCCAACGCCGATTTGCTCGGCGCGCAACCGGCTATGAAAATAGCCGCTGAAATGGTCATCATGCCGCGCCCGGGCGGCATGGGCTACATACGAGAATTTGCGTTCGCGACCAGACCCGATCGCCAGCCCGCCGATCGCATCGATTTTACCGAGACACTGTACTGGAACAGCGGCGTGAAGACAGGGGCACGCAACGGACGCGCAACGGTAAAATTTTCACTCTCGGACAGCGTGACGACCTTTCGGGTCTCGGCCGACGCATTCGCCAGCAATGGCGCACTGGGTGCAGGCACCACGGTGTTCGCCTCTGTGGAACCTTTTTACATTACTACAAAACCGCCCTTGCACGCGATCGTGGGTGATGTGATTGAGCTGCCGGTCAATCTGGTCAATACCACCGATCAACCGCTGAATAACGCAAGCCTTGAAATCACCGGTGAAGGTATCGGCGCCTATAGCAGCACGCCAGTAACACTTGCCGTAGGCCAGCGATTGCGTACGGTTATTCCAGTTAAGACAACACTCCCCGGCACCTTCGAGATTACCGTTGCAGCCAAAGCTGGCCCTTTCACCGATCGCATGACGCGCAAGATAACCATCAGCCCCGCCGGGTTTCCGATCGCGCTCAATCATGGCGGGTTGCTCTCGGCATCCACCCCGTTCACGCGCACGGTCACTATTCCAGGCAACGTCGTAGCTGGCAGTATGAACGTCACCGCAAAAGTCTATCCCTCGCCGCTTGCCAGTATGGAGGAAGCGCTGAACGCGCTGCTGCGCGAGCCACACGGCTGCTTCGAGCAAACGAGTTCTACGAATTACCCCTTAGTGATGGCGCAGCAATACTTCGATAGCCACACCGGCGTTAACCCGGCAACCATCGCACGATCGCGTGACCTGCTAAAAACAGGCTACGACAAGCTGATCGGTTTCGAATCTGCAGATCACGGCTACGAATGGTTCGGCGAGAATCCAGCACACGAGGCGCTGACCGCCTACGGGCTCATGGAATTTACCGATATGGCCAGGGTAATGTCAGTTGATAGCAGCATGATTGATCGCACACGTCAGTGGTTGCTCGACAGACGCGATGGCAAAGGTGGTTTCAAACGCAATGAGCGCGCACTCGACAGCTTTGGCCGCGCCCCCGCCCCCACCACCAACGCCTATATCGTGTGGGCGCTGCTGGAGAGCGGGCAAAGTCCGCAATCACTGATCGCGGAGATCGACCATATAAAAAAGCAGGCGTTCGAGAAAAACGACAGCTACATCGATGCGCTGGCAGCCAACATTTTGTACCTGGCCGACGATCGCGACAGCGCAGAACTGTTGCTGCGAAAATTATCCCAATCGACAAACAAAGAGGGTGCGGTTGCGGGTGCCAGCACCTCGATTACCGGATCGGGCGGAGACGCACTGATGATCGAGACCACGAGCCTGGCCCTGCTGGCATGGTTGCGCAATGACGCGCAGTGGGCCGCGCAGGTGGAGACCTCGATCAAATGGCTGTTCGAGCGCAGCAAGTCTGGACGCTTCGGATCGACGCAGTCTACCGTGCTCGCGCTGAAAGCCATCAATGCCTACGACGCTGTGCGCGCAGCACCCAAACAGTCGGGTGCGGTACAACTATGGGTTGACGGGCAGGCAATTGGTGAGGCGATCGAATTTACGCCGCAAAGCAAAGGCGCCATCTCACTGCCGGACTTTGCAAGCGTACTGACAGCCGGCCAGCACCAGCTTGAGTTACGCATGAGCGATGGCAGCAAAATGCCATTCGCGCTGGACATCACCTTCAATACCCCGGTACCGCACAGTGCAGAGACCACCCCTGTCACTCTGGCGACAACGCTCAGCCACAACTCGATTACCGAAAGCGAACCAATGGAAATGCTGGCTACCATCACCGTTGGCAATGACATCGTGCCAACACCGATTGCCATTATCGGCATACCAGCGGGCCTCGAGTTGCGCCACGAGCAATTAAAGGAACTGATCGGTCAGGGCAGCATCAGCGCCTACGAAGTCAGAGGTTCGGAATTGATTCTATACTGGCGAGCGTTGAAAGCCGACGAAGTGCGCACCATCCCCATCGGCCTGACCGCTGCCGTACCAGGTACTTACACCGCACCCGCCAGCCGCGTTTATCCATACTACACCGATGAACAGAAACACTGGCTTGCTGGCCACTTTGTTGAGGTGGTTGCACGGTAGGTCATGGGTATATGCACCTTGCGATTGATGAGTCGCAGGGTGCCTCTTTTACCGAATAACATTTGGCACATGCACTTGGCGCTTATGACCTCTACGTAACCGGCCGACTGTTCG
>CAZYDV010000363.1:0-5956 GCA_964646405.1 uncultured Granulosicoccaceae bacterium
ATCCGCTAATGCAAATGCTTCACACACGCCAAGTGCGGTTATGCCACAGATCATGTTATGACAGGCCTTGGCCGCCTGGCCGGCGCCTGCCTCGCCAAATTCATTGACCTTGTTGCCCATGATTTCGAGCAACGGTCGAGCGCGCGCGATGTCGGCCGCGTTACCACCAACCATGAAGCTCAAGGTGCCCACAGCGGCACCTTCAGCACCACCGGAGACGGGTGCATCGATGAAGCTATGTCCAAGATCGACGAGCCGTTCGGCAAGCTCGCGTGTGGTGGCGACGTCGATCGTGGAGGAATCGATAAACAGGCTGCCAGCGGGAACGCGAGCGTCCAGTAGTTGTGTATGAACGTCGGCGACATGTTCGCCCTGTGGCAACATGGTGATAAATGTGTTGCAGTTGTTGGCGATGTCAGACAGTGAATTGCCGACCGGTTCAAATGCGGAGTTCGCTGCGGGGTTGAAGTCCCAGCCAGTCACATCGATTCCGGCGCCTTGCAGGCATTTTGCCATTGGCAGCCCCATCGCGCCCAGGCCGATTAATGCTGTTTTCATCGTCATTGATCCAGTAGATTACAAGCGTCAAACTACTACAAACACTCGCAGGTTCAAAGCGCCTGATGTACCGGTGCTTTGAACGACTAACCCAACGGGAGCTTGCCATAACCCATGTTAAACCGTTTAGATATCAAAGAGTCCGACTGGAAGAAATGGAAGCAACTGCGATTGCAGGCAATCGATCGATACTGCGCCACCACGTTTGCACAGGTGCAAGAGATAACGGACGGCGATGCCAGCATTCACGATCGCCACCGGGATCTGCATGAACTGGTGTCTCGGCGAGATAAGGAAATCGTACAGTTATTCGATCCGCTAACCCGATCAAGGACAATTGGTCAGCTGATGAACCTTCATCGTGGCGGGCTGGTGTCGAACAATGATCTTATGCAATTCAGTGATGAGCTTCAGGCGGCGGTGAGAGATTTCGCGATTGTTGTTGATGGGTAAAAACAGATGCATAAGCGGCGTTGGTGGATGCGCTTGAGGCTTATCCCCCCTACAAGAGCTACTAGAGCGATGCGTGCACGCTTTTGCGACATCGTCTCTTTGCGAGAGTGGGAGTTGCTAGGCGTTATCCGGAGGTCAACAAACTAATGCGCAGAGCACACCGACGACAGGCCGCGACTTCGCAATCGCCGCCAACGGAATCCGTCGTTTTCCAGGGAGGTCGGTACCGGCCACTTTCCGATACGGATTGCAAACGCATCATTGATACGGCATTTGCGATACTCGGCAATACGGGTATCGGTGGCACGCCTGAGTGGTTGACGACGATGCTGCTGCAACGAGGTGCGGTGCAACGCGATGACGGACGCATCACTTTCCCGTTGTCCGTTATCGAGCGCGCACTGGAATCAGCCAGTCATCGCGTTAGTCTGCCCGGCTTCGATGAGAATCGCGGTCTGGATATCGGCAATAACTACGTGCACGTTGGCACTGGCGGTGCTGCGGTGCAAACGCTTGATGCTGACAGCGGCGCCTATCGGGATTCCACACTGGCCGACCTTTACCAGATGATGCGTGTCCTCGATCAGTGCGATTCGGTTCACTATGGCATTCGGCCGATGATTGCGCGCGATATGCAAAGTCCGCTTGATCTGGATATCAATACCGCCTATGCCTGCCTGCGGGCAACCAGCAAGCCGATTGGTGTCAGCTTCGACAATGCAGCTCACGTAGATAAAGTAACCGGACTATTTGATCTGGCGCTGGGCGGTGAGCAGCTGTTTCGTAAGCAACCGTTCTGCTTTGCCGTTGTCGTGCATATCGTGTCACCGCTGTGCTTTGCCGGTGAAGGTGTTGATATTATGCGTGCATCCATCAATGCCGGAATGCCACTGCAGATCTGTACCGCAAGCCAGGCCGGTGCTACCAGCCCGGCGGCACTCGCCGGCGCATTGGCTCAGGGGCTGGCCGAGTCAATTGCCGGTGCCATGGTGGTCGATGCGATAAAGCCCGGGCACCCTTGTATCTATGCGTTTCTGCCTTTCATTTCAGATTTGCGCACGGGTGCGATGACCGGCGGCAGTGGTGAATCGGCACTGGCTAACGCGGCAGCGGCGCAATTGCTGAAGTGTCTTCACATGCCTTCCACGGTATCCGCCGGTATGACTGATTCGAAGATCCAGGATGTGCAAGCCGGCTACGAAAAAGGTTACAGCATCGCGCTGGCGGCACAGGCGGGCGCAGACATGATCAACCTGTCGGTTGGTATGCTGGGGTCGATTATGGTCGCGTCTTCCGAGTCACTGGTGATCGATAACGAAATGTGTGGCGCGATACTGCGCACTGTGCGTGGTATCGAAGTCAGTGACGAATTGCTTGATCCGGATATCATCGAACGCGTGGTCTGTGGTGAAGGACATTTTCTCGGTGAGCAGCAAACGCTGCAACTAATGAAAACCGAATATGTGTATCCTGAACTTAGTGACAGGCAGTCGGTAGCCGACTGGCTCGATGCGGGTGGCACGCAAATGTGGGAGCGCGCGCGTCAGCGTGTGGCTGATATTCTTGCACAACCACAGGCAGGTCATTTGTCGGCCGGCAACGATGCCAAAATACGTAACGCATTTTCAATCAAACTCAATCCGGTGGAAACATGAAAGTCATGCGCAGCGTCATCATCGACGCACCGATCGATAAAGTCTGGGCTGCCGTACGTCGCTTCGACGGTGTCGTCGACTGGAATGCCGGTGTAACCGCCGCGGTGCTGGAAAAAGGTTCACCAACCGAAGTCGGTTCGATTCGAAAACTGGATATCGCCGATGGCAGCGTTTTTCGTGAAACGCTGTTAGCGCATTCCGATCTGGAACATTTTTATACCTACGACATTATCGAAAGCCCCCTGCCCTGTCGCAACTACATATCGTGCCATCGGTTTATTGAAATCACTGATGGCGATAAGACGCTCGGCGTATGGCAGGGAGAGTTCGATTGCGATGACGCGGACGCCGAGCAACTCGATTCGATTGTTGGCGATTCAATTTACCTGGCTGCCCAACAAGCGCTCAACGAATATCTACGGCAGCAAACCCGGGAGAAAAACTAATGGTCGATACGCTGGCGCCACGTGCGCTTATCGGGGTGATGACCCCGGCTATGAATACCGTGGTACAACCGGAACTGGAATTGTTGCGCCCGGAAGGCGTGACCAATCAGATGCAGCGTTTTCGCCTCGGTGGCAGCATGATATCGGACGACTTGTTTGATGAGGCTGAAAAGCTGATGGACTGCAAGCCGCTCGCACTGGCGGTTGGACTTACCACTGACGCAGGCCCCGGTGGTGTTGAAAAGCTGGATGCGCGGTGTAGCGAGCTTGCCAGGCAACTTGGAATACCGGTGTGCAATGCATCTATTGCCACACAAAAGGGTTTGCAGGCGCTGGGCGCAAAAAGAATTGCTGTGCTGACACCGTTTAATGCAGAAGTTGATCAGGTGGTAAAGGCCAACATCGAGCAAGGTGGTTTTGAAGTTGTTGCGATTAAAGGCAGTGAGGCACCAAGCCTGCCGGAGATCTGTGAAACACCAATAGAGCAGATTCGCCAGTTGGCGATTGAACTTGCGAAGTCCGATTGCGATGCGATTGCCCAGGTCGGTACCGCGTTGCCGGTAGTTGCTTTAATAGACGAACTGGAGCAACAGACCGGCAAGGCAATTGTTGCCTGTAATGCAGCAGTTTACTGGCAGGCACTGCGCACCGCCGGTATAAAAGACACAGTGCAAGGCTACGGCAAACTCTTACGAGAACTTTAAGCGTGCGTGATACAGCACGTGTAGTCATCATAGGCGGCGGTGCGGTCGGCGCCTCCTGCCTGTATCACCTGACGCAAGCCGGCATAACCGATTGCCTGTTGATAGAAAAAGATGAGTTAACCTCGGGTTCGACCTGGCATGCAGCCGGTAACATTCCCACCTATGCAACCAGCTGGCTTGGCATGCGCGCGGGTAACTATGCGTGGCAAATTTATAAAGAGCTGGCAGAAGACATTGATGCACCGATTACCTATCGTCACACCGGTGCGTTCTGGCCAGCGCACACTCGTGATCGGATGGATCTTTTTAATCATCTCTGTGGAGTTTCGCGCTCGGCGGGGTTTGACCTTGCGATGGTATCGCCTGCAGAAATGGAGGCAATGCATCCGTTTTACAGCGCTGGCGATTCAGTGATCGGCGGCATTTACGATCCCTATGAAGGTGATATCGACCCAAGCCAACTGACACAGGCACTTGCCAACAGCGGGCGTCGCGCCGGCGCTGAAGTTGCGCGTTTCACACAGGTTACCGGCATTACTCGTAACACCGATAGTGAATGGGTGGCTACCACCGATAAGGGTAGCGTGCGCTGCGAGACTATCGTTAATGCCACCGGATTTTACGGCAGCCAGGTCAGTGAAATGGTTGGCCAAAAGCTACCGGTAGCCGTACTCGAACACCAGTATCTGGTTACCGATGCGATCGACGCGCTGGAGCAACATACACAACTGTTTCCGTTAGTGCGTGACCCCGACGTGCGTTTTTATTTGCGCCGCGAACGCGCCAGTTTCCTGTTTGGCTCCTACGGACATCCGGGGCGTCTGGCATTTGCCAATGGCATACCCAAACAGTTTGCACATTCGCTATTCGAAGATTCAGTTGATGACATCGTTGACTTGCTTGAGCAGGCGATTGAACATGTTCCGTTACTTGGCGATGCCAGTGTGCAGCGCTTCGTCAACGGGCCAATCGGATACTCACCGTATGCACTGCCATTATGCGGACCCGCCAACGGACTGCCGAACTTCTATCACGCCTGCGGCATTCAGATTGGCATTACACACTCGGCAGCAGTCGGTAAGGCGGTCACCGAGTGGATAACCGAAGGTGAAACCGAGTGGGACTACAGTGCCTGGGACCCGCGCCGCTTCGGCCACTGGGCTGACCGTGACTACGCGCAGGCGCGCATCGTTGAACTCTATGATTTACAGTACGCGATACCGTTCCCGCACCGCATTATTCAATCGGGGCGGCCGGTGCAAACCACCCCGCTCTACGATCGTCTAAATCAAAAAGGTGCCGTCTTCGGTCAGATCGCAGGATGGGAACGAGCCTTCTGGTTTGATCTCAACGGTACGAATGATCCCGCACACTTAAGCTTTCGCAACGATGAACCATGGCACGATGCAGTACGACGCGAATGCCAGAACGTGCGCGATGCCGTCGGTGTGATGGATCATGGTGGCTTTACCAAATACGTTGTCGAAGGCCCGGGCGCCAGCGATTTTATCGATCGTGTTTTTTGCGGACGCCTGCCGGCAATCGGACGGATTAAGCTTGCCTACATGCTAACCCCCAAAGGCAAGATCTGGAGCGAGGCAACAATTGCACGGCTTGATGAAAACCGTTATCTATTGTGCGGGCCGACGCTTGCCGATCATCGCGACTACGACTGGTTGTGTTCATGGCTGCCACAGGATTGTTCTGTCGCGTTGCGTCGTGGCAGCAAACACGATGCCGCGTTGATGGTTATGGGGCCAGAGTCGCGCAAACTGTTATCAAACCTCACTGATGCCGATCTATCCAAAGAGGCAATGCCATGGATGTCTGTTGCCAACATTGAGATTGCAGGCTGTGCGTTAACCGCGATGCGCTTATCTTATGCAGGCGAACCGGGTTGGGAGCTGCACATGCAGTCAGCCAACTTGTCTGCCGTGTACGATGCTATCTGCAATGCCGGTGCCGAATTTGGCGTGGTAGATTTCGGCTCGTACGCGTTAAACAGTATGCGCCTTGAAAAGGCCTACCATGGCTGGGGCGCAGATTTTGGCAGCGAGTACAGCATGTTCGATGCGGGGCTTGAAAAGTTTATCGACTTCGATAAACCCGATTTCATTGGTCGCGAAATGGTGCTGGCACA
>CAZYDV010000364.1:0-5953 GCA_964646405.1 uncultured Granulosicoccaceae bacterium
GCTTGCTAAAGCGAAATCGAATTCACGCGCACAGAAAGATTCGCTCGTCTTCGACGTGCTCACGCAACGCTGTCAACACGCTGTCGCGCAAGCTGCCCTCGATCGATTCGGGATAACTGACCTGTCCGTCGGCAAGCTCAAGGGGGCCAGCAAATAGTTTTTCGCACGGGTAGATACGCACCATCTTGCGAAAGAAATCCCTAGGCAGACGAAACTCACCCACACTGACCGAGTGGACTTGCGCTGCATTGATGCGGGCAAATAGCGAATCGATCAACTGCCGATAATGGCGTTCGTAGTCTTGTGTATAGATTAGTGGATCCAGTCGCAATCCAATCCGCCACCCCAAGCGCTGCAGCTTTTCAATCGCGTGAATGCGCTTGTCAACCGAGGGCACCTTGTGCTCGACCGCCCGACTGATTTCATCCGGTGTAAAACTGAAAGCCACTACGCAGTTGTCGATCGGATCCGCTGCTACCAGGTTGCGGATTTGAGTGCTTTTGGTTCTGATCTCAAGTTGTGCTTGCGGCAGGCTTGCAAACACAGGCAGCGCGGCACCGATAAAACCCGTGATCGGCTCCATCGCCAGACTGTCGCAATCGTAGCCTGAAAAAAACCAGCTGGGCTGCGACCTCCCGGCTTGCGTTGTCGCCGCGATATCGGCAAAAAAATCTTCGTAGTTAACGAAGACGACATAGTGCGCCGAGCGATACATCCCTTGCAAAAAACAGTAGCGACAATCGTAGACACAGTTGTACATGTGTGAAAAATAGTAGTTACGCTCACCGCCAACGCCGTAGCCTTCGGGGGTCTCGATGACTCGCTTACCGTGCTTGTGCGCCAGTATCAGTGACGGCTCTTTTTTTTGGAGTCGAAAACTTTGCGAACCGGGGTTAAACACCTCGCCGTAGTGGCGACAGATAATCGTCGTAGCCGACGGATAGCGCGCAAGGATAGCCGCGGTTCGCGGATGCCCAAGCACCGCCTCCTCAATGTAGACTGTACGAATCACGGCCGGATCGACACCGGCAAGGTATCGACGTGCGCCTTCAGCGTGGATAAAAACGCCGCCGCGTCGCGACAGTGGGCATAACCATTCAAATCGAAACCATCACCGTCACTACGTTGCAGTAAGAAGCGTCGCATCAGATTGCGCAACTGATTCTGTCGAGTGGAACTAAAGTGCCAGCGCTGTTGAATCTCGCCGCACAACTGCTCGAGACCATCGACTTCGCCATCGTGGTAGTACGCTTGCGCGAGATCGGCCAATGCTTTCGCATAGTCGATAATAGACCGGGCGCTGGCTTCGATCAGGGCCCCCACCCGCTTCGCATCGAGTGCGGTGTGCGAGTGATCGCGATTGTCTGACACCACTTTCACCGACTGCACAAGCTCCGCTGTGCAAAAACGCGTACAGACGGCGACAAACGCACTCGCCTCCATATCGTAGAGTGTCTCTTCAGGGTAGTCGCACTGTACCCTGGGCACGGTAATCAGACGCTCGCCGACCAGATCACCGACGAGCTGCGGCGGATACCAACTGCGTTCGAGCACCTGATCATCGATTCGATGTGCCACGCGCAGAGATCCCAATTCAAGATCGCGATGTCCGGCCACCCCCACATTCAACCAGGCATTGTCGTGTGCTTGACCGTGACCGGCCAGCCAGCCACAGGCGCTGGCCATGGCCGTTTGCCCTATGCCGCTGACGAGCAAGCGATAGTGCTCATTCACATAGAGTTTAAACGGTGCGTTGCAGGGCACAGATTTCAGCCGCAGCATCTCGACGATCGGCCGCGCTTCGGCGGGCAATGCCACCATTAGATTAAGCATCTGCAGTCTTTACCTGTCGCAACAGCCGGCGGCGAATAGCCGCAAGCTCCAGCAGTAACTGCCGATTGCCGTGTTTCAGCGCACCCTGCTTCAACACCCCCATCTTAGCGAGTAGCTCACGTGTCGCCATCTCGCGTTTAGATGAATCCAGCTCCGCACTTAAAATCAGCCGCGCAAGCGCGCGAACCCTGAAGCGATCCATACCCCAATAGCGCCGCGACAGCTGATCGTCATGCCCGGCATAGCGCGTCAGCAACTTTTGCGACACATACAACACGGGATAGTGCGCACAGCATCGAAGCCAGAAGTCGTAGTCTTCGCACGCCGGCAGTGACTCGTCGAAAAAGCCAATGCGTTGGAATACCGATTGATGAATGAGTGTCGACGATGGCGTGATTGCACAAAGCGGCAAGCAATGAGCAAAAATTTCACCGCCCTGTTTGGCGTGTTTTTTCATCGGGTTGACGCGCACGCCATTGCGTACCCAGATTTCATCGCTATGACAAAATCGCATTTGCGGATTATTCGCCAGCGCCTGCTGCTGGATGCGCAATTTATCGGCGTGCCACTGATCGTCAGAATCCAGCAACGCGATCCACTCGGCCGTACTGGCTTTGATACCGGCATTGCGTGCGGCGCTGACCCCTCGGTTCGGCTGCTGCAGCACCCTGACCTGCGCGCCGTATTCACGATTCAGATGTTCGACGGTGCCGTCGGTCGATCCGTCGTCGACCACCACGACTTCACCCGGGTCGATGTCCTGTTCCAGCACTGACTGCACCGCTCGACGCACCATCGGCCAGCGGTTGTAGGTGGGGATCACAGTGGAGATGAGCATTGCAACAGATTGAGTCAAACACTTGAGGTAACGGCGCCGGATGCGCATATTAGCAGCATTCGAGAAGCAACATGTGCCGGTACGAACGCCGGAGAACACGCACACCGGCAATGAAATTCAAAGACTACTATCAGATTCTTGGCGTCCAGAGCGATGCCGATCAACAGCAGATCAAACAGGCCTATCGCAAGAAAGCGCGTCAGTTTCACCCGGATGTCAGCAGTGAAAACGACGCCGAAGAACGATTCAAGGAAATCAACGAGGCCTACGAGGCGCTGCGCGATCCCCAAAAACGTGCCGAGTATGACCAACTGCGCCAGCACGGCTTTCGCGCCGGCGACGACTTCCGACGCCCACCCAACTGGCAGGGTGACTGGTCGTTCAATCAGGCCGGCGCCAACGCCGATTTCAGTGACTTTTTCTCATCGATATTCGGCCAAAGCGGCGCCGACCCATTCCGCCAGCAGCACCGCCAAGGTCCATTTGGCGCAGACTTTCGCGCCCACGGCCACAAGCCCGGGCGCAACGTCGACATCAGCGCAGAAATCACACTCGAGCAGGCCTTCCATGGCTGCAAGAAAAACGTAGTGGTTCCGGCTGGCGATGGCCAATTGAAAAAAACCTTAAGCGTCAGCATCCCGCCCGGGATGAGCCACGGTCAATCGCTGCGCCTCAAGCGCCAGGGACGCCCCGGACGCGCAGGAGGCCCTGCCGGCGATCTGATCATCACCCTGCGCTTGCTGACCCATAACTGGTTCAAGGTCGACGATCTCGACATCACGCTCGACCTACCACTGACACCGCTCGAGGCCTGGCGCGGTGCCCAGCTTACGGTACCCACACTCGGCGGTCCGGTACGGGTTAACATCGCGCCGCGTACCAAAGCCGGCACACGCATGCGGCTGCGTGGCCGCGGACTTGGCAAAGCTGAAAAACGAGGTGATCAGTATCTGCTGTTGCAAATCGTGTTGCCAGAGAAACTCAGCGACAAAGCTGAAGCGCTCCTGGAATCACTGGATGACGAGACTGGACATCACCCGCGCGAACACTTCGAGTCGGAGGGTTCAACGTCCTGATCGGTCAGGCGTCCGGTTTGTCACCCATCAAATAGCGCGGCCCGGCACCGTGTTGCACGGCAGTGTCTTCAGGGTTGTATAAAGCACAGGCCTTGAGTGACAGACATCCGCATCCGATGCAGCCGGACAGTGACGCTTTCATTTGATTGAGACGATCAATTTTCCGATCGATATCGCGACTGAACTGGCGCCCCAGTTTTTGCCAGTCAGCGCGCGTCGGCGTACGCCCGTCCGGCAGGCCCTGCATCATCGATTTAATCTCTGGCAGCGTATAGCCCAATTGTCGCGAGATCAGGATAAAAGATACGCGCCGGATTGACGATCGGTGGAACTGACGACTGCCACCCGGGCTGCGCACTGCCGGCAATAATCCTTCACTTTCATAGTAGCGGATAGCCGACACCGCCATGCCGGTGCGTTGCGCCATTCTGCCAATGCTGATCAACGGATCCTTTTTCATATTTTGCCCCGTCCAAACAAAAACGAAATTTGCACTTGATCTCAAGCTAACTTTAGATAATACACTACAGATCAGGTCAAACACAAAAGGAAGATTCACCATGGCTCAACTGGAACACGCGAACATTACTGTCACCGATCCACAGAAACTTGCCAGCCTGTTGTGCAGCCTTTTCGACTGGCAAATACGCTGGTCGGGCGACGCCAAAGACGGTGGCTTCACCATTCATGTCGGCAATGAGGATTCGTATCTTGCACTCTACAGTCACGCAGCGGTGACCGGTGCTAAGCACAGCACCTATAACACTGCCGCGGCGATGAATCACATCGGTGTGATCGTCGATAACCTGGCCGAGACCGAAACCCGAGTGCGCACCGCTGGACTCACACCCCACAGTCACGCCGACTACGAACCAGGACGTCGATTCTATTTCCACACCGAAGACGATATCGAAATCGAAGTTGTCAGTTATCAGTAGCACAACAGGAAGCCACAACACATGAGCAAGCCCTCTATTATCGTATTCGCCGGCAGCAGCCGGCGCGATTCGATGAACCGGAAACTCGCCGCCGCAGTGGCGCGAATCGCCGAGCCTGTAGCCAGTGTCTCACTGGTGAATCTGGCGGATTATTCAGCCCCCGTTTACAACGGTGACGACGAGGCTGCCAGTGGTATGCCAGAGTCGATCGTTGAATTTCGCAAGCTCGCGCGAGCGCATCAGGGATTTATTATCGCAACCCCTGAGTACAACGGACACGTGCCACCGCTGTTAGTTAACACGCTGGCATGGGCGTCGAGGACAGCCGGCGACTCGATCCAAGACGATGTGTTTAGCGGTAAATGTGCCGCAGTGATGGCAGCATCTCCCGGTCGACTCGGCGGGGTGCGAGTGATTCCACGGATGCGGGATTTTCTGGCAGAACTCGGGGTGCTGGTGGTACCGGGATTTGCCACCATACCGGCGGGCCACAGTGCGTTTGACGATGAGGGCGAACTCACCGACAGCGCGCACATCACGGCGGTACAGACACTGATTGATCGCCTGGTGTCCCGCCTGTGAATTGACGACACGCGTTGCCGGCGCCCGGCTGACTAAAACGTGCCTGATTCAATCCGGCAGGAAAACGTTGCGCTCATCCTGTTGCACCACCCGCCCGGCTGCACCGAGAAATTCCGACGCCACGATCCGCTGCAGGCACGAGGCATCGTCGGGTGCATTGGCGATAAAGCGTCGACCATCCGCCTGACGGCCAATCACAATTGCGCACTCCGGCTTGCCACCTCGATGCATGACGGTATAGGTCTCAACGGTGGCGGGCCCTTTCGCGTGCTCGACCCGTGGTGGCCCTTGCGCCGAATCGACCCGCGACTGATATTGCTCGGGCGGGCGCGGGGCAAAGGGTTTTTCAGGTGCTGCAGTGGAATAGATACCCATCGATTGTTTAGTCACGTAATTGCCATTCGCCGTCACCATGCCGAACTGACCAGGCGCACGGCGCATCTCGTTCATCATCTGCGCAATTGAATGGGTGACGTAATTGTTGCCAGGACCTCCAAAGTAGGCAAGCCCGCCAGTCACCGTCAGGCCGCGCGGATCATCAAGCGAAAGCCCCATCTCGTCACAGGCAATTTGCACGGCCGATGGAAAACAACTGTAGATGTCAAATCGATCGATGGCCGCCAGATCACAGTCGGCCATCGCCAGCGCTTCACGCGCAACAACACGCATCGCCGGAGAAGAGTGAT
>CAZYDV010000365.1:0-5932 GCA_964646405.1 uncultured Granulosicoccaceae bacterium
CTCGCACCCTGCACTACCGCTTTCTCAGCGGTCCAGATCTCTTCAAGATCAGCGTATTCGCGCTCGCGTTCGGCAATCCGCTGCTCCAGATCTTCCAACCGTTTGAGCGAGGCGTCGTCCTCTTCCTGACTGAGTGCCTGACGTTCAATCTTAAGCTGGATCAACCGTCGCTCAAGCTTGTCGAGCGCCTCTGGTTTGGAGTCGATCTCCATGCGAATGCGACTGGCCGCCTCGTCGATCAGGTCGATGGCTTTGTCCGGCAACTGGCGATCGGTGATATAGCGATTGGACAGTGTCGCGGCGGCGACGATGGCCGGATCACTGATATCGACGCCATGATGGACCTCATAGCGCTCTTTCAAACCACGCAGGATGGCAACGGTATCTTCAAGGCTCGGCTCGTCGACCAGCACTTTCTGAAAGCGTCGCTCAAGTGCAGCGTCTTTCTCGATGTGTTGGCGATACTCATCCAATGTAGTGGCGCCAATGCAGTGCAACTCACCCCGCGCCAACGCAGGCTTAAGCATATTGCCGGCATCCATCGAGCCTTCGGCCTTACCGGCGCCGGCTATCATGTGGATCTCGTCGATAAACAGAATCACCTGGCCGTCCTGTTTGCTCAGATCACTCAACAACGCTTTCAGGCGTTCCTCGAATTCACCGCGAAACTTGGCGCCGGCGATCAGCCCGGCCAGATCCAGTGACAGCAGCCGCTTGCCCTTGATTCCCTCGGGTACCTCGCCATTGACGATGCGTTGCGCCAGCCCCTCGATGATCGCAGTCTTGCCCACACCTGGCTCACCGATCATGACCGGGTTGTTCTTGGTCCGTCGCTGCAACACCTGCACCGCTCGGCGAATCTCATCGTCGCGACCAATGACCGGATCGAGCTTGCCCTGTTCGGCGCGTTCGGTCAGATCGATGGTATATTTTTCCAGCGCCTGTCGATGCTCCTCGGCGTTTTGATCATTGACGCTCTGGCCGCCGCGCAATTCATCGACCACGGTTTTAATCCGCGATTCGACCGCACCGAATTCCTGTAACAGCCTGCCCAGATCTGAGCCCTTATCCTGTACTGCGGCGATAACAAAAAGCTCGGTCGAAATGTATTGATCACCTTTGTCCTGGGCGAGCTTTTCAGTGGCGTTCAGCAACTTGCCAAGATCGCGCGAGACGTGCATCTCGCCGCCACCCTGAACCGCTGAGATCTGATCGAGCTGCTTGCCCAGTGCGGAGCGCAGGCCGGTGACGTCGACACCAGCCTGATCCAGCAGGTGTCGAACGCTGCTGCCCTGCTGATCCAGAAATGCCGCCAACAAGTGAACGGGCTCGATGAACTGATGTTCGCGACCAATGGCAAGCGACTGCGCATCTTGCAAGGCCTGCTGGAACCGGCTCGTGAGTTTATCCATTCGCATGAATTTAACCCCTTGAAATTGTTTATGAAGTTGCCACAAACATGTGGTATCAACGCCACCATTTCAACTCAGACATCCGCCGCTTTTACGCGTGCAAAGGAACTATTGACGCCAGATCAGCGCCGCCATCCGCCCGGTGACACCGGCATCTCGTCGGTGTGAGTAGAATCGCGAGTCGGCAACCGTGCAAAGGCCGCCGCCGTAAACTTCGGTTACACCTGACCGATGCAAAAGCACGCGCGCCAGACCGAAAATGTCAGCCAGGTATTTCCCCTTCATCCCTTCGCGCGGCACAAAGTGTGGCGCAAAGTCAGGGTCTGCGAACGCGGCGCAGACATCGGAGCCCACTTCGAAATGCTGCGGCCCGATAGCCGGCCCGAGCCAGGCGATCAGCTCGCTGGCCGCAACCGGCAACGACGTGACTGTCTCTTGCACGATGCCGCCGGCAAGCCCGCGCCACCCTCCATGTGCAGCGGCTATGGCTTTGCCGCATCGCGAAGTGATTAAAATCGGCAGGCAATCGGCGGTCATCACGGCCAGCACGCAGCCGGCCTGGTCGCTCCAGGCGGCATCCGCCTGCGGTGGTTCGACACCTATGTCCAGACTGGCATTCACCACTCGAACGCCGTGCACCTGCTGCAGCCATTGTGGGCAGGCAGGCAGTTTGAGTTCGTCGCTCAAGCTTGCGCGATTGCCTGCCACCGCGTCGGGATTGTCTGCCACGTGGTCACCGAGGTTCAGGCTGGCCCAGGGGCCCTGACTGACACCACCATTGCGTGTGGTACAAACTGCTTTCACACGGTTGGGTGCCGGCCAGTCTGGCCAAATGAATGCTGAATCCGCTGGATCCACTACCCTGCCTCCAGCGATTCGAGAAGTTGTTGAATGTCGTCAGGCAATTCGCTGCTCCAGCGCTTGTGCTCGCCAGTCAGCGGATGCTCGATCCCCAGTTCCCGCGCATGCAGTGCCTGGCGGGGAAATTCTGCAACCGCCATACGCAGTTGGGCGCTGACACCACCGGGCAGACGTGCGCGCCCGGCGTAGACCGGATCTCCAACCAATGGGTATCGAATATGGGCCATGTGCACGCGTATCTGGTGCGTGCGACCGGTCTCTAACTGGACACTGATATGACAGTGGCGTTGATATTTTTGCTTTAGCCGATAGTGCGTGACTGCGGGTTTGCCTTTCTCGGTCACACACATGCGCTTGCGATCGACCGGATGCCGGCCGATCGGCTCGTCGATCGTGCCACCTGAGACCGGCACCCCGGACACCACGGCATCGTAGACCCGGTGCACCCGGCGCTCCTGCAGTTGCTGCACCAGATGATTGTGTGCGCTCAAGTTGCGCGCGACCATCACCAGACCCGAGGTATCTTTGTCCAGCCGGTGAACGATACCCGATCTGGGCACCGCGGCCAGTGACGGGTCATGGTGCAGCAAAGCATTTTGCAGCGTGCCGGAATAGTTGCCAGGCGCCACGTGCATGACCAGTCCAATCGGCTTGTTGATCACCAGAACAGATTCATCCTCGTAGTGGATATCCAGATCGATCGGCTCGGGTTGCACCGCGTCATCCGCGATTGCGGTATCGTCAATACGTATCTGCACTCGATCGCCAGCTCTGACTGGATGCCGGGCAGGCACCACAACGCCGTTCAGGCAAATATCGCCTGCGCGAATCCATTGCTGTAAACGCGCTCTGGAATACTGCTCCAGCAGTTGTGCGATGGCGCGATCGAATCGAATACCGGCCAGGGCTTCAGGAATTTCAATGTCGCTAGTCAAGAGAGTAGAGTCCGGCAGATTAAAGTGTCGGGTTGCTGACGGTATCGCAAGCACAAGCGCACCCCGGGCTGGCTATACTCGCGCGACCAGACTACACGGTATACGCAATGAGATCAGCGATTATCGCAGTTGCCACGGCCCTGCTGCTTGGCGCCTGCAGCAGCCCGCAAAAAAAGAGTGGCGAAGAAGGCCCGACCGGCGAAGCCGGCGAGATCTATCAGAAGGCCAAGCGCGCACTGGATAACCACCAGTTCGACACGGCAATCGCCGAATTCGAGAATCTCGAGGCGACCTACCCGTTTGGCGATCACGCCCAGCAGGCCCAATTGGATGTGGCCTACGCCTATTTCAAGCAGGGTGAATACGACAATGCGGTGGCGGGCACCGAGCGCTTCCTGAAACTCTACCCGCAGAGCGAGCTGATCGACTATGCCTGGTACTTAAAGGGACTAGTCAATTTTTCCCGCGGGCGCTCGCTGCTGGAGCGCCTGGTGCCGCGCAAACCTTACAAACTGGATCAGGCGTGGCTGAGAGACTCGTTCAATGACTTTTCAACGCTCGTTCGCCAGTATCCGGACAGTATCTATGTAGAGGACGCCACGCAGCGACTGGTATTCCTTCGAAACGAGATGGCGCGGCATGAACTCTCAATCGCCGAGTACTACTACAAACGCAGCGCCATGGTCGCCGTCATCAATCGTGTCAACTATATGCTTGAACAGTTCGCCGACAGCCCCTACTCTGCCGATGGGCTGGCACTGCTGACTCGCGCCTATTTGAAGCTTGGTGACAAACAACTCGCCAGCGACACACTCAAAACCCTTGAGCTAAACGCCCCGCAACACCCGCAGTTGCAGAGCCTGCGCAGCCAGGTCTAGTCCGTGCTGTGCGCCGCATAAAGCCAGCGAATTCACATTTTTTTCAATTGCTCAGTCATCCATGGATCAGGCCCGACATCAATAGTCGGGCCAAAGTGACTGAATAGCCGCCTCTTTCCCTGTCTCCAGACAATTCTGTAGCCGCCGATACAAAGTTTAAGCTTTGGTACACCCGGGCGATAACTGCAGCGACAGCACATGTTGCTGTTAATTCAAGAAAGTATTACATCTATATCTCTGGAGACTTTTAATGTACAAGCAAGCCCAAAAAGGTTTTACGCTGATCGAATTGATGATCGTTATCGCGATCATCGGTATTCTCGCAGCGGTCGCTGTTCCTCAGTACGGTGCCTACACCAAGCGCGCCAAATTCGCTGAAGTAATTTCTGCCACTAACCCGATCAAGACTGGCGTTGACGTTTGTCTGCAAACTGAGCAGGCCGCCGCTTCTTGCGACGAGTGGGCTGAAATCGGTCTGGTTCAGGCTGACATCCAGAACCGTTCGCCGAACATCAACACTGTTGATCTGGTTGCTCCTGAAACTCCCGGAGCCGATGGTGGCGTAATGATCCAGGTTGCTGCGATTGCTGCTCTGAACAGCGCTGTCTATGCCGTCAATGGCGCGTATGACAACAGCCGTAACACAATGGATTGGTCAGTTGCTCCGACCGCCACCACTTGTGACGAACCTGCCACTAAATACTGCTAATTGCAGCTCGCCTGACGATCTTCGTCGGGCCGGTGGTAATCAAAAAAACCGGGCGCCTTCGGCGTTCGGTTTTTTTCGTTTGTACGGTACAACAAAGCACGCATTAACCTGTACTTGCTCTGCATTACGGTAAAAATGTCAGTCACGCGTTTTAACTTGTTAAAACTCTTGCCGATCCCCCTCTTAGTAGCCTGTTAATTTAACAACAAGATTTGTACGGGGAACTCTATGGCCAGCAAAGCGCCAGCGGCAAATGATGCAAAACAGTCTCTATCAGGTCTGCCACGGAGACTCGTCAAGGAAGAGGTCATCAGCGAGGAAGACGCGCTAAAAGCCCTCGCCGACGCCGGCGCCAATAAACGCCAGTTTATCAGCCACCTCGTACACCATCTGGACATTTCTGCCAGTCGTATTGCCAGTATCGCGTCGCAGGAATTTGGCCTGTCGTTGTTCGATCTGGCGTCACTGTCCATAGAAAGCCTGCCGCACGAGCAGATCAATGAAGAGACGGTCGCCAAAAACAATGCACTGCCAGTCTTCATGCGCGGCTCAAAGCTGTTCGTCGCCATTTCTGATCCGACCAACACGGCAGCGCTGGACCAGATCAAATTCAGCTCCGGCAAGACCGTCGTGCCGATCCTGGTTGAAGAAGACAAACTGCATCAAACTATCGAGCAGGCACTGTCCGGCGCCGGTGGCGGCGGCTCACTCGGTGAGGGTCTGGATGAGAGTTTCGACAACCTGGAGCTCGGTGGAGATGACCAGGACACCGACGACGGCGACGGCTCTGACGTTGACGATACGCCGGTTGTTCGCTTCGTCAACAAGGTCCTGCTCGACGCAATTAAGCGCGGCGCCTCTGATATCCACATCGAGCCCTACGAGAAGGTCTTTCGGGTTCGGTTTCGTATCGATGGCATTTTGCAGGAGGTGGCCACGCCCCCGCTGAATCTGTCGGGCCGTATCACCGCCCGCCTGAAAGTCATGTCGAAGATGGATATCTCCGAGCGGCGTGTGCCGCAGGATGGCAGGATCAAGCTCAAGATCTCGCGCAACCGCGCCATCGATTTTCGTGTCAACACCTGCCCGACTCTGTTCGGCGAAAAGACGGTACTGCGTATTCTCGATCCGAGTAGT
>CAZYDV010000366.1:0-5918 GCA_964646405.1 uncultured Granulosicoccaceae bacterium
TTTTCATGTTGGCAGGTGCAGTCGGCATGTGCACATCCATCTTCAGATCGGGCTGATCGTGGAAAGAGCCAACGAGGCTGGAAGATGATTTACGAACCGGACCATACGAGATCCAGCTTGCCTGAGCGGCCAGGCGCTTGGTATCGGTTGAGAACTTAATGAAGTCCATCGCCGCTTCTTTGTTGGGAGCACCCTTAGGCATAACCCACAAATCCAGATCCCAGACCTGTCCGTCCCAAACGATTTCGAACGGCTTGTCTTCAGAGGCGACGGCGTTGAAAATTCGGCCGTTGTAAGCGGTGGTCATGACGACTTCGCCGTCGGCCAGCAGTTGCGGCGGTTGTGCACCAGCTTCCCACCAGACGACCTGATCTTTGATGGAATCCAGTTTTGCCAGCGCTCGCTCCACACCTTCAGCGGTGGCCAGTACGTCGTAGACTTCATCAGCCGCCACGCCATCTGCCATCAATGCCATTTCCATGTTGGCCTTCGGGTTCTTGCGAATGCCGCGCTTGCCAGGGAATTTTTCGGTATCGAAAAAATCTGCAATCGAGCCGGGCTTTCCGTCGAGCTTGGAGGAGTCGTAAGCGTAAATAGTTGACCAGACGATGGTACCGATCGCGCAGTCGGTGTAAGTGCCTGGCAGAAAGTCATCTGCTGCCGATGTGCCGTCATCACCCGCAGGCATCTCGCCGATGTCCAGAGTTTCAAGCAGGCCTTCGTCGCAGCCGCGAACTGCGTCTGACAGTTCAACGTCGACCAGATCCCACTTGACGTTGCCCGCTTCTACCTGTGCTTTAACTTCAGACAGACCGCCGTTGTAATCTTCAGAGACAACCGTGTTGCCAGTCGCTGCAGCCCATGGCTTATGGTAGGCCTCGACCTGGGATTTGGTGTAAGCACCACCCCAGGATACAACCGTAATTTCCGCCGCGTGTGCCGCGCCGAGTGTCAACCCAACGGCCAGCGCCGCAGGTGCGAGTTTGGTTACCAGTTTCATCGTACTTAAGTCCTCAGTTGTTAAAGGCCGGTGTTCCAGCCGATTGCGGTAGTGCGTTGTGTTGGTCTCTCCGACCGACGGGAAACTTGTCGCTCCCTTGCCATCTCCCATTCATTCACCAGGGCCTGATACACCAGACCCATGTCTTATTCAGGCGCATCGAGCGCCCGACAGTCATCGCGTTGCCAGCCCACGACCACGGCGTCACCTTCACGCATCGTGACATGACCGGCCGAATTCGGCACCTTGACGATGAAATCATCGCGACCGAGCAACGCCACGCGAGCCCTGATATGGTCGCCAAGATAAATTAATTCGAGTACTTTCGCTTCAAACTCGTTATCGACTGTACCTGCCGGTGGCGAGATCAGCACACGCTCAGGGCGCAGCGAGAGGGTGGTGGCCTGCCCTGCCTGCGAGACATTCACCGCCAGCGCCTGCACCTGATGCCCATCGGCCATGGCGACGACGCAACGATTGGGTTCCAGTTCGCTCACGCGACCGAGCAGCTTGTTGTTCTCACCGATAAATTGCGCGACAAAGGCGTTTTCAGGTTTTTCGTAGAGCACGTCCGGGGCGGCCAGTTGCTGCACCACACCATCATTGAATACAGCGATGCGATTGCTCATCGTCAGCGCTTCTGATTGGTCGTGGGTGACATACACCACGGTGACCCCGAGATTCTCATGGATGTGCTTGATCTCGTACTGCATTTGTTCGCGCAGGTTTTTATCCAGCGCACCCAGCGGTTCGTCCATCAGCACCAGTTCCGGATCAAACACCAGTGCACGCGCCACCGCCACGCGCTGTTGCTGACCACCGGACAACTGCGCTGGCCGCCGCGAGCCAAACTCGCCCAGTTGCACCATATCGAGCGCTCGATTGACGCGCGACTCGCGTTCACTGCGTGACATGCGTCTGACTTCCAGCGGAAACGATAAGTTTTCGGCCACCGTCATGTGTGGAAACAGCGCGTAGTTCTGAAACACCATACCGATGCCGCGCTTGTGAGGCGGCACATTATTGATCGGTTGATTGTCGAGATAGATCTCACCGTGAGTGGCCGGCTCAAAGCCTGCCAGCATCATCAGGCACGTGGTTTTGCCAGAGCCTGATGGCCCAAGCATTGTCAGGAATTCACCGCGCTCCACATCGAGATTGAAGTCCTTGACGACTAGCACTTCGCCGTCGTAACTCTTTTGAACATTTTCAAAACGGACCAATGGTGCAGAGGCTGCCATTATTTCTCCACACACCCCTGACTTACATTATGTGTCATAAAAGATACAATTTGGTCGCGCGATCGAACTAGTTTGCAGCACACCTGCAAGCCACGCAACACCGTTATTGCGATAGGCACGTGCCCGTCGTATTCACTACAGATTATCGCCCCAGGGGCGACTCGATTGCCGCGATACAGCACACTATTTTTTAAGTCGGGCGATCAGGCTGGACGTATCCCAGCGGTTGCCGCCCATGTTTTGTACGTCGCCATAAAACTGATCGACCATCGCAGTGACCGGCACCGAGGCACCATTGCGACGTGATTCGTCCAGCACAATGGACAAATCTTTGCGCATCCAGTCCACTGCAAAACCAAACTCGAATTCATCGGCAGCCATGGTCTTGTATCGATTTTCCATTTGCCATGACTGCGCCGCGCCGCCTGCGACCACGCCCATGACTTTTTCGATATCAAGCCCTGCTGCCTGAGCGAAATTCACGCCTTCCGACAGCGCCTGAACCAAACCGGCGATACAGATCTGATTCACCATTTTGGTCAGTTGACCGGAGCCCACCGGCCCGATCAGCGAGACGTTCTTGCCATAAGCCGCGAGCACCGGTGACACGGCATCGAAAGTGGCCTGATCCCCGCCACACATGACAGCCAGTGCACCATTCTCGGCGCCAGCCTGCCCACCAGACACCGGCGCATCAATGAATTTCACACCGTTTTTCTCGGCAGCGGCAGCGATCTCGCGCGCGACCTCGGCTGATGCGGTGGTGTGATCGACCAGCGTGGCACCACTGGCAAGGCCGGCGAGCACACCGTCATCGCCATAGATAACCGAGCGCAGATCGTCGTCGTTGCCAACACAGACGCAGACCACGTCACAGCCACCGGCAGCTTCGCGCGGTGTGGCAGCGGCTGTGCCACCGTGCTGCTCTGCCCACTGAGCCGACTTCGCGGCGGTGCGGTTGTAGACGTTTACCTGTTGACCGGCAGATGCCAAGTGACCCGCCATCGGATAACCCATTACGCCGAGTCCGACGAAGGCGACCTTTTTGCTCATGATTTCAAACCATTTTCTTGATCAGGGATGCGAGTTTCTCGATCCCCGGTGAGATTTGATCTGCCGGTATCGAGGAGTACCCAAGACGCAGGAACGCGTCGGACGGACTGGGATTCATGAAGTAAGGATCGCCAGCGACCACCAGTATACTATTCTCGGCCGCCACACGCGCAACGTCGGCAGCAATTACCCCGGCAGGCAATTTGACCCAGAAGGCGCTGCCGCCAAACGCAGGGGCACTGCTTGAATCTGGTAGAAATTCTGCCAGCGCACTGTCCATCGCCTGCCAACGCGCTCGGTAGCTGGTAGCAATGCGATGGACCAGCGCATCGTGATGCCCGAGTGCGAGAAAATGAGCCACCGCATTTTGATTATTGGACGGCGGGTGTCGCAGCATCAATCGGCGCAGCGCGCGCACTTCGTTGATCAGGTCAGGCGGACCGATCATGAACCCGAGGCGCAGACCAGGTGCCAGCGTTTTCGACAAACTACCCACGTAAATGACACGCTCATTGCTATCGAGACTCTTTAGTGCCGGCGTCGGGGCGCCGTTGAAATTGAGCTCGCTTTCGTAGTCGTCCTCGACGATCAACATATCCTGATCGGCCGCCATTTGCAGCAGTTGCTTGCGGCGCTGCAGCGACATGGTGGCGGTAGTTGGCGACTGGTGACTGGGCGTGCAATAAATCAGATTGCATCCGTTCAGTGCATCATCGACAAGCAGGCCCTCACGATCGACTGTTAGTGGCCGCAGGCGGCAGCCGCGCTGCTCAAATATGTTGCGCGCATCGGGATAGCCGGGGTCTTCGATACCGACCGTGTCGTCGCCATCGACCAGCAGCCGCGCCAGCAGGTACAAAGCGTTCTGCGCGCCCATGGTAATCAGTATCTGATCGGGCGATACCCACAAGCCACGCGGCGGCAGAATGCGATTCTGGATTTGCTCCAGCAACATGGCGTCATCGTTGTCGACCGAGTCCGGCATCCAGTCGGTAATCGCCCTGACACCCAGCGACTGGCGACAACACTCGCGCCATTCGTTGATTGGAAACATTGCAGAGTCGGTCTGACCAGCCGTAAACGGGTATTCAAAATCACGCCAGTCGCGCAAGTGTGGCGCGAGGTTGCGTTGCTGCGACGGACGCACCCTAAACTTGCTGGCCCAGTCGGGAAAGCTCTGTTCGCCGGCAACGGTTTCCGGTGCGCGCGAGACGCGACTGTTGACGAGTTCTGTATTGACAAAATAACCGCGCCGCTCCTCGGCGATCAGGTAACCCTCGTCCATCAGGTGCTGATAGGCGTGCACCACCGTGTTGCGCGCAACACCGAGCTGACGCGACAGCTCGCGCGAAGAAGGCAGTGGCCGATTGTGCGGGATATGGCCGTCCAGAATGGCTGTCACCAGCGAGCGGCGCAATTGATTTTGCAGGCTGGTCCCCTCCTCCGGGGCGAGCCTGATCAATTGCCGCCACATCGGCTGCGCAGGTTTGCGATTGCTGTTGTCTGGTTCTGGGCTCAACGAATGACCTTTGCGTCGAAACGGTTAAAGGTGTTCATATATGGGGATCAACCCAGAATAACTCACCCACCCGCTTCGAGGCGAGAAATGAAAGCACCGAGTCCGATTATGCCGCAGATCACCGCGCACCGTGGTGCCAGTGGCAACGCGCCGGAAAACACGCTGGCAGCAATTCGGCTGGCCGCCGAGCAAGGCGCCGAATGGATCGAGATCGACGTCAATATCAGCCGCGATGGTGTTGCCGTGCTGCACCACGACGACAGCATCTCGCGCTGCAGCAACGGCGATGGCCTGGTCATTGAGCGCACCCTTCAAGAACTGCAGCGCGTGGATTGTGGTAGCTGGTTCGACCCCGCTTTTCGCGGTGAACCGATCGCCACACTGCATGACTGCATCGAGCTGTGTCTGGATCTGGACTTGTCGATCAACCTTGAGATCAAGCCCAGCAGCGGCTGGGAGGTACCGACTACTACGGCCATTCTGGCGTCGCTGCACGAATGCCCGGCGCTACCTCCGATTGTACTGTCAAGCTTCAGTCATCTGGCGCTGCAAACTGCGGCTCGCATCGATCCGGCACTACCTCGTGCATCGCTTTTTGTCGTCGCCCCGGCGGACTGGCGGAGCTTCACTGATGAGATTGCGGCCTGCAACATTCATTTGCACGCCAACACGCTGTTACACCGGGAGCAGGTCAATGCGTTTCACCAGGCCGGCCTGCGCGTCTACTGCTACACCGTCAATGAGGCCGCCGACGCGCGCGCGCTACTGGAAATCGGCGTCGATGGCGTGATCAGTAATTTCCCGGGGAAACTGCTTGGGCAGTTGTCTGGTTGAGTCATCGTCTCGAAGCCAGCGCAGCACATCCGGCCAGACGTCAGACCAGCAACAACCGTGGTTGTAATCCGCAAAGCGCCATACGCTCGCCCGACTCTGGCGTCTTAGCGCCGGTTCGACGACAGCCGGTGGAATCTTGCGATCGCGCTCACCCAGCAGGTGCAACTGACGAATCCGTGCTGGAAGTGGTGGCCGGTCCAATGGATCCAGCGAGCCGTACAGCGGTGTGTATTTGTGATGGCGCGTCCAGCCGCTGACGTTCAGATTACCC
>CAZYDV010000367.1:0-5914 GCA_964646405.1 uncultured Granulosicoccaceae bacterium
GACCAGCCCGACAGCTTCCAGAACCACGACATGGTCATCGTGCGCTACGAGGGCCCAAGCGGCGCGCCGGGCATGCCCGAGATGCTCGACTCCACCTCGCGTATCACCACCCTGTGCCGTGAGCGTGAGATCGTCGTCGGCCTGATGACAGACGCTCGTTTCTCGGGAGGATCAGTAGGGCTTGTGATCGGCCACGTCGGCCCCGAGGCAGCCCTCGGCGGACCGATTGCCTTCGTGGAAGATGGCGATGAAATCGTCGTCGATCTGAATACCAACGAACTCAACTGCACCGAACTGAAGGATGCCGCCACTTTGGCCACACGCAAAGCAGCCTGGGACAAAGTCGTCGCCGACAACGGTGGCATGCACCCGTCCTGTGGTGAGGTCGACACCCGGTTGCTAAACCGCATGCGCCAGTCCGCCGTATCCGCCGTCTACGGCGCCGGCATGCACCCAGACCGCGCACTGTGGGTACCCAGCCCGCGCGAGCCCGAACGCACCGGTTTTGTGCCGAGCAACAAATGGCGCGAAGGATCGCAAAAAGCGTTTTAACGCAGGCCTGACCATGGTCTCCCACCTGCGTTCTGGGTGGGAGATCAACTGCGTTGCGAGTTGGCCGTTGGAGTGCAGGCTTTAGCCGCCCATATCACCTTCACCGCATTGTTGGGCACGCAGTCATAACGCTGCAGGCCAGTTGATTACTTTGCGGGCATTGAATAAACAGCAACCGAATCACCGGTTTTGCACAAACCTGCAAAACACACCCCTGCTATCCAAGCCCCTTCATAAACCGCAAATCAAAAAACTTCACAAACGCCTCGCGATCGACATCGCTAACGCCCTGATACTCGAACGTGATCGTCGTTTGCGGAATCACCACCAACACCAGACGGCGTTGACCTTCCGGCCCAAGGGTAATGGTCAGCGTGCCTTCACCTACCTGCGCCAGCACTCGCAATCCATCCACTTCATACCGATAATCTCCCATCGCACCGGGAAGCAAACGGAAGAAATCTGCGTGGGTGTAGCCCATCTGTCTCACAATTTTCATTGACGGCAAAGATCCATTGATTGATGCCAAAACGACTGATGCTTTACTACCTGCAACCTTCGCTTCATCATAACAGCCCGTTGCACCTACCCCGAAAAGCCTACCACCCCGAGCCCTTAGTCAATGAACGAAGCCAAAAAAGCGGGCGATCTGATCGTCGCCAATCTGATCGCCAATGGCATCGATACCGTTTTCGGATTGCCAGGTGCCCAAACCTATCCGCTGTTCGATGCGCTGGCACGAAACGCGAACCAGATTCGCACGGTGTCCGCGCGCCATGAACAGGCGACCGCCTACATGGCGCTGGGCTATGCCAAGTCGACGGGTAAACCGGCCGCGTTCAGCGTGGTACCCGGCCCCGGAGTCCTCAATACGGGCACCGCCCTGTGCACGGCATTCGGCGTCAACGCACCGATCATGTGCATCACCGGCCAGTCGCCGAGCGGTTTCATCGGCCAGTTGCGCGGCCACCTGCACGAGCTGCCGGATCAGCGCGCAACGCTTGCCTCGTTTATCAAAGCGGCCTACCGGATCGAACACCCGCAGGACACTCACCGAGTCATGAGCGAGGCCTGGCAGACAATGATTTCCGGTCGGCAAGGGCCGGTGTCGGTGGAAATGGCGTGGGACGCCATGGCGGCTCGCGGCGCGTTGCCCGATCCGCAGGCCACGCCCGCGACCGACCCGCCACCGGTTGATCCGCATATGATCGAGGCGGCGGCTACGCTTGTCAAAAAGGGCAAACGCCCGATGATCATGGTGGGCGGTGGCGCGCAACATGCCGGTGCACAGATACTACAACTGGCTGAAAAACTGGCCGCCCCGGTAGTGAGTCACCGCGCCGGCAAGGGGGTAATTCCGGGTGATCATCCGCTGTCTCTGGACATGCTTTCAGCCTACGAGTTATGGCCCGAGACCGATGTGCTGATTGGCATTGGTTCGCGGCTGGAACTGCAATACATGCGCTGGACCGGCATGCAAACCATGATTCAACGCGCCGACGCACCGCCACACTTGATTCGCATCGATATCGATGCCACCGAAATGCGACGACTAAAACCGCACGTGGCACTGGTTGCCGACGCTGTCGATGCGACGGTCGCGCTGAATGACGCATTGACCGACAGCAAACCCAAAACCGGTATGAAAAAACGGATTAAGGCAGCGCGCGTCATCGCCAACGACGCCATGCAGACTATTCAGCCCCAGATGGATTATCTTGCAGTGATTCGCAAGGCTTTGCCGAAAAACGGCTTCTTTGTCGATGATCTGTGTCAGGTGGTATACGCCAGCTATTTTGGCTGGCAAGCCTACGAGCCTCGCACCTATGTGACCTGCGGCTACCAGGGCACGCTGGGCTACGGCTATCCCACCGCACTGGGCGTGAAAATCGCCAACCCCGACAAGGCCGTGGTGTCAATATTAGGTGATGGCGGATTCATGTTCGCAGTGCAGGAGCTCGCCACTGCGGTGCAGGAAAACATCGCCGTCATCGCGGTCGTATTCAATAACTCCGGTTATGGAAACGTCAGGCGCGATCAGAAACAACTGTTCGACAATCGCACCAACGCCACCGATCTTCGCAATCCGGATTTCCTGTTGCTGGCACAGAGCTTTGGCGCCGATGGATATCGGGTTGACAGCCCTGAGACACTGGCACCGGTACTGCAAACGGCAATAGAAAAAAATCAACCCGCCGTGATTGAAGTGGTGGTCGATCCGACGGTAGAAGCGAGCCCGTGGCCATTGCTGGTCCGCCAGCCGGCAAAAGCATGAAGCAGATCAACGAGCATCTATGGATTCAGGAACTTGACCTTGGCCTATTCGATCTACGTGGCTCACTGATTCTGGGGCGTGAGCGAGCACTGATCTGGGATACACTCTCTCACCCGCGCGACATGGCCCCTTATTCGGCGCTGATTGGTGATCGCGAACTCTGGGTCGCCTACAGTCACGCTGATTGGGATCACATCTGGGGTACCGACGGCCTGAGACAGCCGCCGGCGGTCATTGTCAGTCACACCCTTTGTGCGCAGCGGTTCGAGGCAGAGACCCATGAAAAACTCACCGCAATGCAACGCAAAGAGCCTGGCAAATGGGATGTGGTAAAACTGGTGCCACCGAACCTGACGTTTAGCGGTGAACTCGAAATTGATCTTGGTGAAATCGCTGTTCAACTGCGCCATCTGCCCGGCCACACGGAGGATTCACTGATCGCACTGCTACCGGACCTTGGCGTCGCGTTGATGGCCGATACCATCGAATCGCCACTGCCAGTGGTGCCGAAAGGAAGCTCAATCAAAGACTGGATCGATGGTTTGCAACACGTGGCAGACGATGCTCGGGTGCACACCGTTATTCCGTGCCATGGGCAGATGGGCGATCGTCAATTGATCGTTGACTGTATCGACTACCTGCAGAAACTGCTGGATGGCAAACCGATTGAGGCTCCGGATTCAATGAGTGAATTTTATCGCGAGACGCATAGCAACAATTTGCAGTGGCACGATTGACACATTGCTGAAAGGGTTTTCGAGGGAGATCGACACCGTCGGGCGAACAAGCCGTGCGCGGCAAAAACCGAACAACACACCGAACAACCGTAGGGTTGGTAAGCCTAAGCGCACCTACCACACAGCGTGTAATCGGTACGTGCGCTTAGGCTTACGGCCCCTACCTTTGCATTTGCCCTCACGGCTTGTTCCCCGGTCGGAGACCAGTTCACACCAATTGCGGCGCTAACGATTTGAACGCCCTGCATCATAGGCGAGATAGTCACGCTGAATTCCGATTTGATCCGCGATAAATCGCGCGTCGTGCCAGACGCCCCAAATAAATGATGAGCCGCGCCGCGACAGCCATGGTAAACCGAGAAAATAAACGCCTGGCTCTCTGGATACACCACGGGTATGTAACGGATTGCCATCATCATCAAACGTATCGACCTGTAGCCAGCCAAAATCGACAGAAAAACCCGTTGCCCAAATGATGGTGGTGATGCCGACTTCGGTGAGGTCGAGTTGTGAAATGGGGTCAGTGACGCATGCCGGGTCGGCCGCTACTTCCCGCGCCTCTGGCTCTGGCGGAAAATCAAGTCCATTGCGCTCGATGTAGGCGTCGGCCTCGTCCAGCACAGACAGTGTGTTTTCATTTCCCCTTGCAATATTCTCGGTAAGATCAGCGGCAAAGTGCAGCGCACCATTCTGGTACGATTCGGTGCGCCCGAGCAGTGTCATTCCCTGGTGCGCCATTTGCCGAAAATCCACCGTGTGACCACCCCGCGCACCGCTGACGGCAATCGTCACGTGTTCACGCCCGGGCTCAAGGGCTGCAGCCTCCCACTTGCCCAGCACCCCCAGCCACCAGACAAAATCGCGTCCACGGTAGCTGCGTGGTGGCAGATCATGGGGACCGACGGACAGAAAAACCTGCTTTCCCGCGCGCATCAGCTCATCCGCGATCTGTGCACCGGACGATCCCGCGCCCACCACCATCACAGCGCCTTCATCCAGTTGTGCAGGATTTCGATAAGCCGTGGAATGCATTTGTGTGATGCCAGACTGCTCCGGCACCAAATTGGGGACAATCGGTTTTTGAAACGGCCCGGTGGCGGCCACCACACTGTTGGCGATAATGTCCCCGCTTGAGGTCTTGACGCGAAAACCCGCGCCATTCGAATTTCTGCGCACCTGCGTGACGTCCACACCACAGCGTACTGGTGCGTCGATCATTTTCGCATAGTCCGTAAAATAATCGACCACGCGGTCGCGTGGCGCGAAGGCATC
This sequence comes from uncultured Granulosicoccaceae bacterium, assembly GCA_964646405.1. Taxonomy (GTDB): domain Bacteria; phylum Pseudomonadota; class Gammaproteobacteria; order Granulosicoccales; family Granulosicoccaceae; genus CAKZSB01. The sequence continues at coordinate 4,837 of CAZYDV010000367.1, forward strand.
AGGATCGAAATTCGTGAACTCCATGGTAGGGAATCGATCGTGCCAGGCAGGCCCGTTGGCGACCAGTGAATCCCACCGCTCGCTGCGCCATCGCTCGGCGATGCGATGCCGCTCGAGCACCAGATGCGGCACGCCGGCACGGCCCAGGTGCTCGCTCATCGCAAGCCCGGCCTGACCACCACCGACCACCAATGTTTCTATTTTCTCTTGTGACAATTCGGGATCTTTCGCCTCGTCTGGGAAGACGACTCACCGACCAGGGTGCATCGTCTCGATGCCGAACAAGATACTACGAACCCTGTCGGCTCGCCATACAGCAGGCGACCGATGTGCAGAAATAGTGACGCTACAACCCAAGCTCGGACAGCCCCGGATGATCTTCCGGACGCGGCCCCAGCGGCCAGTGGTACTTGCGTTCAGACTCGGCAATGGGTAAGTCATTGATACTGGCAAAGCGTCTTTGCATTAGCCCGTCAGTGGCGAATTCCCAGTTCTCGTTACCGTACGATCGATACCAGTTGCCACTGTCATCGTGCCACTCATAGGCGTAACGCACTGCAATTCGATGATCAGTGAATGCCCATAACTCCTTGATCAGACGATAGTCGAGTTCGCGCAGCCACTTGGCGCGCAAAAATGCCTGCGCCTCATCGCGGTTGTGCACAAAAGTGGAGCGATTGCGCCATTGCGTATCGAGGGTATAGGCCTGCGCCACTTTGGCAGCATCACGGCTATTCCAGCCGTCTTCGGCCATGCGTATCTTGCGGATGGCGGATTCGCGATCAAATGGTGGCAACGGAGGTCGATTGCTCATGGTGGTGTCCCGTGGTTCAGGTTCAATGGTCCAGCTACAAATCCAGTTCCAGCGTTTTGGTACCCTGCGCCGGCACAGCGCAGCAAATCAGTGCTTCGCCTTGCGCGACATGGGCGGAAGGCACGGTTCGATAGGTCACTGATCCCTGCGTCACGCGGGCCGCACAGGTGCCGCAGGTGCCGTTGCGACATCCGTAGTCCGGGACGAGCCCGTGGGCCTCGGCAACTTCCAGAATGCTCGCATCTCCACGCCACCATGGTGTTT
>CAZYDV010000368.1:0-5890 GCA_964646405.1 uncultured Granulosicoccaceae bacterium
CATCCGTGCGTTGGTGCCGAATGCTTTGCCGGAACCCACCTTGCGCTTGAGTTCCGCCATCCGCTCGTCGTCGCCGACTCTGGCGACTTCCAGCCCGCCCACTTTGGCGTAGCGGCCCATCTTCTCGTAGAAGTCGATGGAGTACATCGTGGTGTGGCAGGTCATGTTGTCGTGCGCGGTGGCGTAGCAGAAGTCGCTCGCGTGCGCAGTCGAACCGATGTCGGTGGGGATGGCAGATTTGTCGATACCGACGATATCATCCCAGCCGCGCTCGATCAGGTGGTGGGCGACCGAGGCGCCGACAATGCCGCCCTGGCCGATAATGACGACTTTGGCGGATGCGGGAAAACTGGCCATGAATCTAGACTCGGGTTGCGGTGGGCGAGGGTGGTGCGCGGCGCTGCTCTGGCGCTCGCCGCCGGTGTTTGGGATTGTAGCGTGCAACGATGGCGACGGCGGTGTCTCCCGGGCACTATAACCGGGATCGTTACCGAGGCTAGAGTGCGAGCGCCACCCGGTTTGCCTCGCGCGACCTCGTACCCGGGTCGCCATGCGAACAGGGTCGCTGCAATGGCCGCCACCCGCCCGCGCAGGTACACTGTCCGGCATGACAGACTCCCGCTCACCGCTGCGAATCCTTGCCTGCCAGATTAATATTCCAGCCACGCCCGATGCTGCTAAACGCGATGCGCATCTGCAGCGCGTGGCGGCGCGTATCGACTCGGCGTTGCAGCAAAGACCTGCCGATCTGGTGGTGTTGCCGGAGCTTGCGAGTATCGACTACTCGGCGCAGTCTTTCGAGCAACTGGCCGACCTCGCCGAGCCACTGGATGGGCAATCGTTTGCGGTCTATTCAACACTTGCGCGTCGTCACGGCGTGGCGATCGCCTTCAGCTTTGCCCGCGCCGCCGACGATGGCTACCGAATCTGCCTTGCCATCTGTGGTGCCGATGGCAAGCTGCTTGGCCACTACGACAAGATCTATCTGGCGCAGTTTGGTGCATCGGCCGAGAAGAGCTATTTTGTACCGGGCAGCCATGTATGCGTGGTCGAGATCGACGGATTCAGGATCGCACCGATCATCTGTGCCGACATCCGGATTCCCGAGTTGTGTCGAACGCTCACCGTTGATCACCATGCCGACATCATCCTGCACAGTGGTGCCTACTACCGCGATTCGTCCTTTCACAGCTGGCATCAGTTTGCGATTACGCGTGCGCTGGAAAACCAGATCTATTTTGTCAGCCTGAATCGGGCGGGGACGCACTACGGCGATTCGCTTTTTATACCGCCGTGGGTAGACGAGCGGCAACACCCGACACGGTTTGCCGAACATGACGAGCAATTGCAGAGGCTTGAAATTCATCGCGCAACGATTGATAACGCCAGAAATACCTATCCTTTCCTGCGCGACCGTCGAGATTCGTACTCGTTGTCGTAGGGTTGGTAAGCCTAAGCGCACCTACCATTTTCATTGTCGCCTGCCGTTGCGAAGGGATCATTTCCCACGGTACAGCCAGTACCCGCTCTGACATTGGTACGTGCGCTTAGGCTTACGGCCCCTACGAAGTACACGCATACTGCGAACAAAGTTTTGCAAGGCGTATAATCCGGGGCAAACTTGCGAGGCAACAACCATGAACCACGACCGGGAATTCGACATCATCGTCTGGGGAGCCAGTGGATTCACCGGCCGGCTGGTCGCTGAGTATCTCCATACTGGTTACGGATCGGATCTTAAATGGGCCATGGCCGGCCGCAGTCAGTCGAAGCTGCAGTCTGTGCGCGCCGAGGTAGCCGATGACAGTGTGCCGATCATCACCGCCGACAGTCACGATGAACACAGCCTTAATGCCATGGTGCAGCGCTGCAAAGTCATTTTAACGACCGTGGGTCCCTATGGAAGATATGGTGCAGCGCTGGTGGCAGCCTGTGTTGAACACCATACCCACTATTGTGATCTTGCCGGTGAAGTACCGTGGATGCGACAAATGATCGACACCCACCACGATATAGCCAGGGCCAACGGCACCAAAATCGTGCATACCTGCGGATTTGATTCGGTGCCATCGGACATGGGCGTTTTCTATACACAGCAACAGGCGATCCAAAAAACCGGTCAGCCAGCCGGCATGATTAACATGCGGGTGAAAGCCTTTAAGGGTGAGATGAGTGGCGGCACCTACGCCTCACTGGGTGATGCGATAGAGAAAGCAACGAAAGATCGCAGCCAGTTCAAGACCCTGATAGAGCCTTACAGCCTGAACCCCAAGGGTGAGCTGCAGGGCCCCGACCCGCGCGATCTGCAACGCGTTGTGTACGATAAAATCTGCAAAAGCTGGATTTATCCGTTCATCATGGCCGGCATCAATACCAAAGTGGTGCGTCGCAGCCATGCGCTGTCGGGTTATCCGTGGGGCAGGGAGTTCCGTTACGACGAGGCTATCATGAGCGGTGATGGCATTGGTGGTCGTATCAAGGGTCTGATCGCAGCATCGATGCTTGGCATTATCATGATGGCCAAACCAGGATCACTATTGAAAAAAGTGATCGACCGTTTTCTACCCGATCCAGGGGAAGGGCCGGATGCCGCCAGTCGCGCGGCAGGTTTTTACAACATGCGATTTTATGCCACGTTGCACGATGGCACGGTCGCGATGGCTAAAGTCATGGGTGACATGGATCCAGGCTATGGGTCGACCAGTAAAATGATGGCTGAATGTGGCGTCTGTCTGGCGCTGGATGAAACACCGGATGTCGCCGGTGTGCTGACGCCGTCTGTGGCAATGGGTGAGCCGCTGCTGAAGCGACTGCAGGAAAACGCAGGACTGACGTTTAGCTGTGATTTTGATGGGCGACAATAGTGCCTAACGATGTTCGTGAGAATGAGTGAATAAACAGCGAAGAAGCACAGAGCGAGAACACGTCGCCAGAGTGGTGGGAGAAGGCCGCCGGCCCGCGAACAAGTAAGAGCGTTTTTTGTCGCTCTGGCGCAACCTCCCACACGAGTTGAGGGGAATTCACCTTTACGATTCGCGAGCGTGTGGTGTGTTAGTTTGGTACCTGGCAGCAACCAATCGGGAAAATAATGGCTCGTTCACTTCCGCCACTCAATGCACTGAGAGCCTTCGAATCTGCCGGCCGTCACCTGAGCTTTACGCTGGCAGCCGCCGAGCTTAATGTCACCCCGGGTGCGATCAGCCATCAGGTCAAGTCGCTGGAAGATTACCTCGGCGTACCACTGTTCCACCGACGAACGCGTGCCCTGGAACTGACCGATGCTGGTCAACTTGCCCTGCCCAGTTTAAGCCAGGGCTTTGACAAGCTCTTTGAAGGGGTTGAGCAACTTCGCGAGCACGACGGCGGGGCGGTATTGTCGATCAGTGTCAGTCCGTCGTTTGGCGCCATGTGGCTGGTGCCACGACTGGAGGATTTTCGTTGCCAGCATCCGGGGATCGAAATTCGCCTCGATGGCACAGATCGACAGGTCGATCTGCACCACGACAACATTGATGTCGCGCTGCGCTACGGGGCCGGGGGCTACAGTGACGTACGAGTCGATCGATTGTTTGGCCAGATCAACACGCCGGTATGCAGTCCGGCGTTGCTAAAGGGTGAACACCCGTTGAAACATCCTTGTGATCTTCGTCATCACACCTTGCTGCATATCGATTGGAAAGATGCCGAGGCAAGCTGGCGTATGTGGTTGCTGGCCGCTGGCGTGACCGATGTCGAGCCCACAGCCGGGCCGCATTATTCGATGGAAACGATGGCCGTGCAGGCGGCCAGAGATGGTCAGGGGGTCGCGTTGGTGGGTGATGTTCTGGTGGCTGATGATCTTGCCGCCGGCCGGCTTGTGCGTCCGTTTGATCATGCGCTGAGTACACCGCTATCGTTTTCGTATTATCTGCTGACCGAGCTACATGGCACACCGAAGCCGAAAGTCGAAGCGTTCCGTCAGTGGCTTTTGGCGGTTGCGAGTGATTCGCGGACAACTTGATCCGAAGTTTTTTTATGTATGAGTCTCCACGCCGGCACTGCGCATCTTTTTTCTAAAAGCTTCAGGCGCCGAGCTATCCATCACAATGCCCGATGCATTACTCAGTGGCATGATCACATAGGGTGAGGCCACAGAAAGCTTTTCACTCGATGCCATGACGATCGTGTCTGCGGCCCGTTTACTCAGCGCCTTTTTAACGTAAGCCTCCTCCAGATCGCCGGTGGTGAGTCCGGCCTGAACATCTACGCCGGTGACGCCCATAAAGTAGGTGTCGGCAAAGATGTGAGACATGGCCTCGATGCTTGCCGCACCGGTGTTGACCATTGAATGGCGGTACAGCACGCCACCAATCATCACAATGGTAATCGCCGGGTAGTGTTCCAGTGCTACCGCGACGATTGGACTGTGGGTGACGACCGTGATGGGTTGATCGGGCGGCAGATGTTGAATGAGTTGCAGCGCGGTGGTACCGCCGTCAATGATCACCACCTGACCGGGTTTGATCAACGATGCCGCCATTTTGCCAACCTGCTGTTTGGAGCGGCCGGCAATGGTCGCGCGCGCTGGCAAATCTGCCTCCGCCCGCGCTTTGGGCAGGGCGCCGCCGTGCACCCGCTGTAGTTTGCCCGCGGTTGCCAGCTCGCGCAGATCGCGCCGAATCGTGTCATCGGACAGGCCCAGCGCGTGGGCGACTGCCTTTGCCTCGATCTTGCCCTCGCGCGCCAGCAGGTCGAGCAGATGCGCTTTTCGTTCTTTTGTCAACATGAAATCAGATTACACGAAAAATCTTGTAATTGCACGAAACTGCACGTTAGACTGCGACCCATTCAAACACCAGACGAGGCACGAATGATCGCAGAGCAGGTTCGGATTGAAAAAATGGAAGTTCTCTCGGATGACTGGTACGTGCTGAAAAAGACGACATTCAGTCGCAGCCGTCGCGATGGCAGTTGGCAGACGCTGACCAGAGAAACTTACGATCGCGGCAATGGTGCCACCATTCTTCTCTATAATCTCGAACGCGAAACAGTCGTACTCACACGCCAGTTTCGCTATCCCACGTTTGTCAATGGCAACGCCGACGGTCAATTGATCGAGACGGCGGCCGGTTTGCTTGACAACGTCGATCCGGCGCAGCGCATTCGCGAGGAGGTTGAGGAAGAGACCGGTTTTCGTTTGCAAAAGGTTGAACCGGTGTTTGAGGTCTACATGAGTCCCGGGTCTGTCACCGAGCGATTATATTTTTTTACCGCCGCATATGAAGCGCGTGACCGGGTCTCCGCGGGTGGCGGTGTGTATGCCGAAGGTGAAGATATTGAAGTGCTGGAACTGGATTTTGCAGCGGCGGTGGGGATGATTCAATCGGGTGAAATCTGTGATGCCAAAACGATCATGTTGCTGCAGCATGCTGCGATGAATATCTTTGCGGATGAATCTGGTTCGTAGAATCATCGCACCGTTTCCTCGCTAACGCGTCGGGTTACCCCGTCGTAGAAGCCGGTCACAAAGGAAACCCGACGCGTCAGCGAGGCGATCTGCTGATACGTCGCGGCAAGGGGCTGTCCAGCCTCGCTGACGCGTCGGGTTACCCCGTCACACAACCCGTGCGCAAAGGAAACCCGACGCGTGACCGAGACGATCTGCTGTCACGTCGTGGCAAGAGGTTGTCCATCCTCGCTAACGCGTCGGGTTACCCCGTCGCACAACCCGGGCGCAAAGGAAACCCGACGCGTCAGCGAGGAAAACCCCGGCACGACATACCGCACCATCGTCGGCCACTAGCTGCAGCCGTACTCCCGACGAAATCGGGCCACCCATTCCCGACTCACGTCATCACCCAGTTTCGCAACGCCTGCAACCACACCGCGTGCATGCGTGGTGTCAACAGCC
>CAZYDV010000369.1:0-5883 GCA_964646405.1 uncultured Granulosicoccaceae bacterium
GTTGTTCTGAGCCTCGTGAGCGGCTTGGGAATGCTTTCAACGGCACACGCCAATTGCCCGGCACCGCTAACAGCCAGTCACGAATCGAGTACCTCCGCGGGTGCTTACGACTCATCGGTAAGTCTCACGGATCTGGTCAATCAGGGCCAGGCGAGCTTTGCGGGCCTGGTTGAGTCACCGCCGCCGGCGTTTGGTTCAAACGCTACAGCCAACGGTGTGGCGGCAACAAATGGAGACGATTCATCTTTCTGGTTTGTCAATGGCCAGCCCAATACGCTTACCTATTCGCTGGACATATCACAGAACAGCAAGGGCTACGATCTAAGCCGGATTCAAACACTGGCCGGCTGGGATAACGCCAGTCAATCGCAGGCAAATCAGAAATTTGAATTGCTGGTGAAAAAAGTGGGAACGTCGTCGTTTGAGTCACTAGGCAGTTTTACTAACGCTCCGTTTCCCGATTCAAATGGCGCGAGCTACTACACCCGCACTGTGTTGAGCTGCAACTCCGGTGCTATTGCGTCTGGCGTGGAGGCTGTGCAATTTAAATATGCGGTGGCCAGTCGTGGTGGTAGCCATCCCGGTCTGGTAATTCGCGAGATAGACATTGAAGGGCAATCGATTCCAAACGATCCACCCAGGCCAACCTCTGTCAGATTTACCGCCAACCAGACCATCCTTCAAGGAGCCTACTACGGCACTCACGCCACAACATTTGCCGATATCAACGGCGACAATTTCGATGATTTTGTCGTGGTTAACAACGATGCCACGGTAGTGAAATACAACAATAAATCCGGGGGGGTTGGCCCGCACACATCATTGTACAACGGTGCCTACTACGGTTCAAAAGCAACCACATTTGCCGATATTGACGGCGATGGATTCGATGATTTTATTGTGGTTAACAACGACGCTGCAGTGGTGAAGTACAACAATAAATCCGGAGGATTTGGCCCCCACAAGGTGTTGTACAACGGAGCCTACTATGGCACACAAGCAACCACATTCGCCGATATAAACGGTGATGGATTTGATGATTTTATCGTGGTGAATGCCGATGCCACAGTGGTGAAGTACAATAACAAATCAGGTGGTTTTGGAGCGCACACACTGCTGTTTGACGGCGCGTACGCCGGCACTAAAGCGACTACATTCGCCGATCTCAACGGCGATGGCTTTGACGATTTTATTGCCGTTGATACCGATAATTCATGGGTGATGATGAATAACCGGTCAGGTGGTTTTGAATCTCGAGAAGGGCCGCTGCTGGGTCGTTATTATGGAAGCCGGGCGACAACCTTCGCTAGTATTAATGGTGACGGTTTTGCAGACTTTGTTGTGGTGAGTGAAACCTCCACGACAACCCGCAATGTAGTGGCGCCTGCCTCTCGGCAACCACTGGCTAATGGTAAATACACGCTCGAATCAGAGGCCGATGGCCAACGAAAATGCCTGATTTTCGGTGGCAATGGCAACGACGCCAGTCCGTCACGATATAGCTGGTCAGGTGGAGGAGTTTACTGCGGTATTCCCGGAGGTGCAGCATCACTGCTTGCTAATAAGCATGCGGTCTTTACCTTAACCAATATTGATGGCGCTGAACTCTATACCGTCGAGTCGGAGGTCAATGGCGAGCAGAAGTGTTTGATCTTCGGTAACAATGGAAACGCCCCCAACCCAACACGTCATGACTGGGGCGCCGGCAGTTATTGTGGATTCCCTGGTGGCAAGAATGCGCTGCTTGCCAACGGGCAGGCGATTTGGCGAATCAAAGCTCTGGCTGCAGGCAAGATTACCTTGGAGTCGGCCGCAGATGGTCAGCAAAAGTGTCTGATCTTCAGCAACAACGGTAGCGCGGAAAATCCGTCCAGACACAATTGGCAAGCGGGTGACTTTTGTGGATTCCCTGGTGGCAAGGATGCGTTGATAGCGAACCGACAGGCGGTTTGGATAGCAACGCCGATTGTTGAAACAGCTCGGCAACCACTGGCTAATGGTAAATACACGCTCGAATCAGAGGCCGATGGCCAACGAAAATGCCTGATTTTCGGTGGCAATGGCAACGACGCCAGTCCGTCACGATATAGCTGGTCAGGTGGAGGAGTTTACTGCGGTATTCCCGGAGGTGCAGCATCACTGCTTGCTAATAAGCATGCGGTCTTTACCTTAACCAATATTGATGGCGCTGAACTCTATACCGTCGAGTCGGAGGTCAATGGCGAGCAGAAGTGTTTGATCTTCGGTAACAATGGAAACGCCCCCAACCCAACACGTCATGACTGGGGCGCCGGCAGTTATTGTGGATTCCCTGGTGGCAAGAATGCGCTGCTTGCCAACGGGCAGGCGATTTGGCGAATCAAAGCTCTGGCTGCAGGCAAGATTACCTTGGAGTCGGCCGCAGATGGTCAGCAAAAGTGTCTGATCTTCAGCAACAACGGTAGCGCGGAAAATCCGTCCAGACACAATTGGCAAGCGGGTGACTTTTGTGGATTCCCTGGTGGCAAGGATGCGTTGATAGCGAACCGACAGGCGGTTTGGATAGCAACGCCGATTGTTGAAACAGCCAATACTGATCCAGCTCAAGGCGAGCCGACCGCGCCGACAACCGCACTACCCAACGTAGATGGAAACCTCGCGAACTCGATCTTTGCACAACCACTTCCCACACCGCAATGTGATGGCTGGGAAGATACGGTCGGTGATATGGCGACCTATGTTGCCCGTGAAGCCAACGATATGGCGATGGCTGAGCTCGACCGCTGGAAGGACATGGCCGATCTGGCGGGTAATCTTGCCGGCAATCTCGCCTCGGGGGATTTTGAGGGCATGGCCGATGGCATCATTGATTACTCCAACCAAACGATGATCGCGAACTTCGAAGCTAATATGAAATGGGCCTCACTCGGGGTCGATATCACCGCCGCCGCCATTCCCGATGGTGCGGTATCGGAGTTTATCAGGGACGGACAAAAGATGGCCGACGTGATGGGGCCGATGCTGATTCAAATGGCCAATCCGTTGAATGCGGTAAAAGGCGATATCGGTGAGGTGGGTGGTGATTTGCTCAATATGCTTGAGAACATCGATGATCCAGAAGAATTTGGCCGCGCCTGGATCCACTGGCAGCAACAATGGAATCCGATTGGCTCGATGACGTACCTGTTCACTGAAAGCGATCCGATGGAGGGTATGAGAAAGGCGGTAACCCGAATCCAGCGTCAGGCGGATATCTTTGCGACCTATGTTGCACCGTTTGCGCAGGGGCCCAAATTCGCCAGATATGCCGCGAAGATCGATCAGATGAACAAGTATGCGAACCGGGCCAATATAGTGCTTGGGTCGGAGGTGGATTTTGGTAAAACAGGTGGCGGTAAAAACAGGGTGCTCAAAAACCTGATCGGCAAATCTATTGGTCTTGCAGAGTTGAAGGATCAGGTCAAAGGTTTTGGCAAGGCCTGCGTGGCTGAGCTGATATCAAGCGGTGGAATCTGCAATAACCCGGTGAATCTGCTAGATCGTGGTTCCCTGAGTAGCAATAGCACTGCACGGTTAAACCAGCTGATCGGACGAACTTTGGCGGAGCTTGAGAGTGGTGCTGCCAGTGGCCATCCGTTTTATGCCAGTACAGAAATTCGGGACGTACCGGCCATTAAACTCGGCGATGAACTGGACTGGAAACTGTATCGTCCCGAAGTGAAAGGAACCAACTGTGTAGCGATCGGGGATCATGCCGTGGCCATGACACCGGGATGGCGCGCGCCCACGCACTTACCGGCCCTGTGCAATGTGTCCATAGATGATGACTGGTGGGCTCAGCCTGTAGACTACAAACTGGTGTGGGGGGACAACTGCAGCGGTGGTAATGATTTGAGCATCTGGCGTCCGGTATGTCCTGCAGGCTACAGCCATGTGGGATACGTCGCCTCGGGCGAGTCCAGCTACCGCCCGGCTCCGGATCGAATTGCCTGTTTAAGGAATGATCCCGGTATTTTCCAGTGGGCCGATGGCAATGAGGCTGGTATACGAAAGATAGCCACTGATCACGGCTCGGGTGCAAAATGGGATGTCACGCTGATGACGCGCGACTTTGCCGGCATCCCGCTAATGTATGCCACGGCGGGCTACCCCACCGTGAACCAGAGTTATCTGGCGAATATCGATGTACCAATCGCGCAGGGTATACCGGGGCCGGACGGTGTGTTCAGCAACATGATGACGTTTGAGACCACGACCAGCCGGGTCAGCAATGCCGGTTCAGATGATCCTGCCTGGGCGGTGCTGCACAATGCCCAGGGTGATACTCACCGTGTGCTGCTGGATAATCCGCGTTCAGATGATCGTGAATCGGGCAAAACCGATACCTACGATGTCTATCGGCCGGCGGCCTTCGGTAAGGTCACATCATTTGAACTGGATGCGAGTGGAGACGATGGCTGGAATTTCTCAGATGTTGCGCTCAAGCAGGTATCAAAATCGTTGCAGACAGAGACCCTGTCGTTTTCAGGCGGTGACGACTATTCGACGCATACAGGCCAGGCGATCCATTGTATCGGCGGGAGCTGCCTGAACAGCGGGCCCGGCTGTGGAAGTTCGGTGGCCGGTCAATGCAGTTTTCCAAAAGAGCAGGCGCAAGCGTTGTGCAGTGCCCATCCTCAATGTGTCGCGTTAACCTGTAATCCGAACCGGGTTGACTGCCAGGCACGTAGCCACAACACCTTAAGCGCAGCGGGGGGGTATACGGCGTATGTCGGCGGTCGCTGGCTGGACGGCCTCGATGGACCATACGTCCATCAATTTCCGCCGCAACAATTGCTCGCTGCCGGTAAGACTTACTCCCTGCAGCAAGGTGCAGAGACCGGTGGTGGTCGGCGTGGTTTTTTGAACACCAGTGGTGATCAGGTGAAAACGACAGATTCAAACGGCAACAGCACTTTCCCGAATCAGCGCTGGCTCTTTGAGCCGGTCAGTTGCGAACATACGCTAGGTCCGGGATCGTCCAACTGCTATCGAATTTTGCAGCAGTCTCGCAACAAATATCTCGATGCCTATGAGGGCTCCCGCATTGGCTCCACTATCGGTTGCGGCAGCAATGATTGCCGGGTGGTTACACGCTCGGTACAGAATAATCTGACTCAGGTCTGGATTGTCAGGCGTCGAGGCGCCGGCCCGGAGGGATCAGGCAATGCCTACACGCTGCAGCATGCGGCTAACGGGCAGTATCTGGATGGTTATATGTATGGCAATGCAGTGACCCGGCCGCGCCAGCACGATGATTCGCAAACGTGGATTATTCGGGGCGCGAAATAGACGTCGCTGACCTGTTTCTGGCGAAAACAACGATCAGGTCCGGGGCATGGACGCGAAATGAGAGGGGTTATACCGGCAAGCTCACCTACACCGGGCCTTGTCGTGCAATCGTGTTCGTTCGCTGTGTTAGGGAGCGGGCAGATGGCGTTTGTCTGCGTTTGCTAACTGACATCGGGTGTCATTGCAACACGTGTCATCATTAGGTGCCTTAATAGATTCCGATGTGGTGAGTTTGCAAGGCTTGGCGAGTCGAATGCACAGGGCGCGAGCCCCCCTTTTGTGACCGACGTTGCAATCTACGTCTGAGCAGTCGTCTGCCGGGAATGTCCCGGTTGTTTTTACCCAACCCCTAGCAACTAATCTATGCCAGGTTTATTCGTAAACCAGATGTTGATGTGTCCGCCAGCGCGGCCTGCGTTTTTGCCTATCGTCGTACTGCTGTTTGCCAACTGGCCAATAGTAATTCAACACAGAGAATACACAGCATGGATTGCTTATTCGATCGCGGTGCCCAATGGTGTGTAAAAGGCGCCGCAATCCTCCTCAATTACTACCTCACAAAGATCGAATTAT
>CAZYDV010000370.1:0-943 GCA_964646405.1 uncultured Granulosicoccaceae bacterium
CATAGGCCTCCAGCGCCTCAACCGCCTCGCGCGAACGCTTGTCCGCCAGGGCCTGAGGGATCAGCGTGAACCACACGCAAATTGCGCACAGTATTGTGATTGCCGGATGTCTAAGTGAAGTTCCTGTCACCAGGTGCCCCGAAAGTGGTTTTAACTCGATTGTGGAGCGAATGTGCCGGTAAGTTATTATCCGTGCTAAGGCTACGAGCCAGGTAACCAGCAGCGTCAGCAAGGCGCAGCACTGGTAGATCCCACGCTACCCTAAAAACTCTACTGCCCATGCGTGCTTAACCACGTCGCCGAAACAGGCACAAGGCCGCACCTACCGAACCCAGGATCAAATTTACCCTCGACCAGTGTATCTGCTAACCAGTCAAGACCCTGCAAGGCTCTTATAAACGATATCAATACTCCCCTCCGCAGGGTCAGGGGTCAGGTTAGTTTTACAATGTTATCATTTGAGACATTGTAAAACTAACCTGACCCCTTGACCCCACACACAGCGCCGCGATCATGGCAAAACGCGTTGAATACTACACGCTGCTGGAGAATACGCAGAAAGGCACACTGGAAATAACAGAATGGATCCACTGGTTTTTAGAAACAGTTGTCGACGCAATCACTCTATCGAAAACACGTTTTGAGCAAGTCATCTACAAAACCCGATTCTGGCAACGCCACGCCCTGACCGCATTAAACGAACGCGAAATCAAAGTATTAAATCGCCTGCTCGACTCGCGCGAGGAAGAGTTTGCGGATGGCATCAACGCGAGCAAATATCGCAGCCTGGCAAAGGTAAGCAAGGCCACCGCAACCAGAGAACTTACCGGCCTGGTTCAAAAAGGTTGTCTGGAAAAACTACCCGCCGGAGGCCGCAGCACACGATACAGACTGATTGACTTGAACTGAATCAATAACCCGACGCGTTAGCGAGGAAACCCGA
>CAZYDV010000370.1:1043-5798 GCA_964646405.1 uncultured Granulosicoccaceae bacterium
AGCGTCAGCGAGGAAACCCGAAGCGTCAGCGAGGAAACCCGAAGCGTCAGCGAGGAAACCCGAAGCGTCAGCGAGGCAAGAAAACCCGACCGAAGGGCCAAAAGAGTAAGCGCATGCACCAATGTCCCAAGTGACTCAACAACAGCGACCATCACAACACAACAACAAAAGCCTGAAACCACCGAGGACGCAGAGTTCGCAGAAAACAGCAACGTCACGCGTACTTCCAGCGCTTTACTCTGCGACCTATGCGTCCTCTGCGTCTACCCGCTTACCCTGGAAACCCGCAGCGTCAGCAAGGACCGAAAAACCCGCAAAGTCAGCGAGACCTTACTCAGCCCAACAGCAAAAGCAGGGAAACGCAGAGGACGCTGAGGACGGTAACCCGAATTCACCCCGCTACAGCGATACACCCTACCCCGAGACCACATCCACCCGAACAACTACTTATCGCATACTACCAGCGCTTTACTCTGCGTCCTCCGCACTCTCTGCGTTTTACTGCTCCACTCGCGAATAGCGGGAACATGCATCGACTACCTGCTCTACCAAGTTCAATCTCGGCGCATTGCAATATGTGTGACAACATGTGTAAACTAACACACATGGCAACTAACCTCTCAATCGACCCTGCACTACTCGACAAAGCGCTGGAGGTCAGCGGCGAAAAGACCAAGAAAGCCGCTGTAACTCAAGCGCTTATCGAGTTTATTGCCAAACGGGAACGCGCTCAGATCAAAGAACTGTTCGGCCAACTCGAATGGGATTCGGAATATGACTATAAAAAAGAGCGTTCTCGTCAGTGAGTTTACTGGTCGACACCAGCGTCTGGTCGCTCGCGATGAGGCAAGATATATCTCCGGATAATCGGCATGTACAGTTGCTAACCAGTTCGATCGATTCTGGTGTGGAAATCTACAGCACTGGAATCATCCTGCAGGAATTACTGCAAGGCTTCACGAAGCCAAAATCGGCAGACCTGATTATCGACAGGTTCGCTGCTATTCCGATGCTAATACCTGAAACCTCCGACTACATCGATGCCGCCAAACTGCGTAACCAGTGTCGCCGAAAGGGTGTTCAGATCGGGACAGTTGACGCACTGATCGCACAACTTAGCATTCGACTACAGCTGTCACTACTTACAGCAGACGAGGATTTCAGTCATATGGCCGGCGTAGTAAAGCTGCGACTAGCGGAGTAACCAGGCGACAAATTGCAGGAAATGAGCAGCCGAAATGCAGCCACGCTTATGGGATGCGGAATCCCATCGCTTCCGCTAGACCATACCCCTCCCAAGAGCAAAAGCTTTGAAACGCAGAGGACGCAAAGCTCGCAGAGAACACAACCCGGATTCACTTAGCCCTCGACAGCGACCCACGCCGCTTCCAGACTGCAACCATCTGAACAACTAACAATCACATACCGCCAGCGCTTTACTCTGCGTCCTCCGCGCCTCTGCGTTTTAGTGCTTTACCCTGGAAACCCGCAGCGTCAGCAAGGCGAGGAAATCCGACCGTAGGGGCCATAAGCGTCGAGCGCATGTACCAATGTCCCAAGTGACTCAAAAACAGCAAACATCGCAACACAACAGCAAAAGCTTGAAACCGCAGAGGACGCTGAGTTCGCAGAGAACAGCAAACAGAATCCATACAGCCATTTACAGCAACACGCGTTGCCCGACCAGAACAACGACCAATCGCATCAACACAGAATGAAACGGCCGCTGATGCTGCGGTACGCTATCCCCATGAGCGACCTGCATATCACAGCAATCGTCTCTCGCCAGACTCTATCGTGAGCTTGAAGCTCTGTCAGCAAAGCAGGTTAGCGAAACTATCAATGGGCTGTGTAAGCCAATCCTTGCCCCAGCGGACCGAACAGCAGAGCGGCATCCATGCAGTGGATAGATATCGGCAATCTATTTGACCTTGGCATCGATGGCCCCGGCGGATGGTGGAATATCTTCGAGCCTGAGTATTACTTGTTTAGACGGGTAGGTCACAGTCACACATTGCGTAAATGTGTCACTGGCGCAACGCCCACGCAACAACCCCCTGTCATAGCCTGCACAGGCACAAAGTACAAAGCTGGAACACTGAAGACGCAGAGAAAAAGCTAGCAGTTCTGCGAACCAAGCCCATGCCTGTCAAGAAGCCTGCTTCAACTCCTCACGTATAATTCTGCGCAAACGTAACTCCAAATCTTCCTGATCATTTTCAACAAATTCGCGAAGCGCATTGTTAATCAATGTCTGGTAGTTACCACCACCAGAATCATCCACTATTTGCTTAAAGTGCTCAATTAAGTCGTTGTCCAGACGAATCGTAATTCTGGTTTTTTTACTATCTGCGCGAACTACCGGTCCCCGCTTTCCCTGTGAAAAATCATCACTCATGGTAGTCACCTGCAAAGTATTGACGCTTTTGCGAAGCACTTGCAACGCGCGCACTTATTATCGAAATCGCGTCTTCATTTTCCTCAGCGTGAATATTAGGGAACCTCTGATTAATGCAACGCGGACATTCTGGCAGGGATAAATTTTCGAGCGCAAGGCGTCGATTCGCAATGAATAGCCGCTTTATTGATCAGAATTGCAACGCAGCAATCGGAAATTTAGGCCGTCAGAAAGACGTGAGGAATTGATTTGAGGCTCCCTCCGGTAACACGTTCATACTCGGACTCATAGCCAACGTCTTGAACCGATACTCCCTGTTTTCAATCGTCGCAACTGTCAGTGCATTCTCATCCTCCAGCGATACCGCGGCGTCAGCGAAGCTAACCCCGTGTTTCCGCTGATTGGCTCTCGCCTTTACTGGATCCCATACTACATTCACAGTTTTGAGTGTATGTACAATCTGTGTACATGTCAAACGGCTGAGGTTTATCCTCCCAAACAGCCGAAAGGGCTAATAGATCGCCCGCCGTTCTATGCACACCCTGCGTTTCAAGCTCTTTATCCCTAGCGTAGGTTTTGGTGAGTAACACGAACCGAAACAATGTCGCTCGTGCGGCGTCCTAGCGAATACACATCGGTGCGTTTCGTCCCTCAACAGCACCCTACAAAAGCCCTGCTCGGGATTCGAATAGCAAAGCAAAAGCTTGAAACACAGAAGTCGTTGAGGACGCTGAGGAAAAAAGCGAGTACGCCTGTTCTAACCGCTAGCAGAACCGACAAAGCTACACAGAACACCAGGCAGCCACCGAACCCCCAGATTTTCACCCCCGCCCTTCTCCGCGAACTCCGCGCCCTCCGCGAACTCTGCGCCCTCTGCGCCCTCTACGTTCCAAGCTCTTTAACCCCATGCGGGTTTCTTGTCGCCACTCAGTCGGGCGACGATAGATCGAGTTTGAGCTCATCGATTTGCAGCCTGTCGTCGATCAGCGTGACAACAGCGGTTTCGCTGATTGTCAGCGCACGACCGGCAACGGCACGGCTATCGTCCACACCGCCGGCAACAATTCCGGCAGGCAGCACCTCATCGATCAACGAGCTTATCCGGTAGCGACTGGATTCCCCACCCAGCGGCTCGATTTGCAACTCACCACGGGAGAACCGGTACTGATCCAACGCATCGAAATTGCGCTGCCACAACGCGCGAAGAGCATCCTTTTGCAGCGGCGCCCACGACGGCAGATTCGGCAGTCGAATCTGAATGCTGGCGCGATGATCCAGGTAATACACAACACCGTGCGCATTGCCGGCGCGTGCCGCGCGATCAATACTGTTCCAGGCACTGGTGATCAACACACGATCAAGCGCGGCCACCTCACCCCCATCAACACCGGCACCACCAATCACCGCCAGTAGTTCTGCCGCGTCGCTGTTGCCAGCGGCCGCCCAGGGCTGCAGCCAGTCAACCGCCTGCTGCGTTTGCCCGTCATCCAATAACAGCTCGGCAATCGCAAGCTGTGCATCATGCGATCCCGCCTCACTAGCGCGACGGTACCAACTCTGAGCCGCCGCACTGTCGCGCTCAGTACCATAGCCATGCCGATAGGCCTGCGCCAGGTAGAACATACCAATCGCACTGCCCTGCTCAGCGGACTTGCGATACCAGCCAAACGCCGCATCGAGATCCTGTGGCACACCGAGCCCCGCCGCCAGCATGCCGGCCACATTCAGCATGCCCTGCTGATTGCCCTTCTCCGCCAGCGCCATGAAGCGCGCATACGCCTCGTCATACATCGCCATCTTGTAGACCGCATAGGCCTCCAGCGCCTCAACCGCCTCGCGCGAAGGCTTGTCTGCCAGCGCCTGTGGGATCAGCGCGAACCACAGGCAAATTGCGCACAGTATTGTGGTTGCTGGATTTCTAAGTGAAGTTCCTGTCACCAGTTGCCCCGAAAGTGGTTTTAACTCGATTGTGGAGCGAATGTGCCGGTAAGTCACTATCCGTGCGCCACTGCGACCCTGGTAACCCGCAGCGTCAGCAAGGCATACGGCTACCGGGAATTCGTTTGAGTTGTTCAAGCCACGTCACTGGCCCACCTGGGCGAACAAATGGGTACGATGCCATTCAAGCGCCGTCCTTGAGGGTAGGTTTTTCTCGGGTAATACCAGTTGCCGGTTTTTCCGGCCAACAAACGTTCTTTCCAATTCCTCGTCCGGGAGAAACGCTTCCAGCCGCGCACTGATTAGCAACCGATATTCATCGTCAAACGTAATCAGTCCACGATCAAATGCGGCGTCGAACATTGCCGACAGGCACAAACCTTTGATCGGCTTTAGCCGCAGATCCGCACTTTCCGACC
>CAZYDV010000371.1:0-5784 GCA_964646405.1 uncultured Granulosicoccaceae bacterium
GCTTCGATCTCTGCGAGCTTGACTTCCTTTTGGGGGCACTCGCAGGTCCAGCCAGGGAGAGATGATGCCGGTCTCAAGTTCGGCATCGGGCCCCATCAATAGCTGCGCCATGATTTGCTGTGTCCAGGTGGTGCCGGATTTCCCGTAAGTTGACACGATCACGTCGTCGTCGCGGAATTTGAAATCGTTCCAGATCGTCGAGTCAAAATGGTTGGTTTGTATTTCCCTTGTCTTTTGCGGGATAGCTGGAATCGCGGCACCGTTAGTATCATTACTCATCGACTGTTCTCCTCTTCGGTATTACCGGGACAGCAGCGGTTGCTGAACGGCAATACGGCTTTCGGTAAAACAACTGTGGATATACAACATTGGTATCATCATTCATCGGTAGAGATTACGGTTGAACACTCAGGTGGCAACCAGCATTAACCCGGGCACCTGTTTGGCAAGATCCGGTTTCTTCTGGATAACAAAATCCAGATTTTTTCTTGCCAGGCGTGCGTGTTCACGGGTTAGTGCTTCGGCGCGCGAACCTTCTCTTCGTCGAATGGCCTCGAAAATCGCCTGGTGCTGTTGCTGGCCGACTTTGAGCGAATCCTGAAAGTCCGGTATCACCGCCTGGCCGTGCAGAAAAGCACTGGGCGAGGCGAGCGGCAGCCGTGCGACGCGATCAATTTCGCGAACCAGCGTGGCGCTGCCTGCAAGATTGCCCAGTAGATCGTGGAACAGCGTGTTGAGCTGGAGATAGTGTTCAAAGTCTGGCGTGCCGGTTACTGCTTCATCCAGACGTGCAAGAAGATCTTCCATCTCGACCGATTTTTCAGTTGATATGCCACGCTCTGCTGCCAGCCTTGCAGCGGTGCCCTCGATCACGCCTCTGAGCTCAATGGCATCCTCGATATCGCGCATGGTCAGGCTGACCACGCGATAGCCACCGGCATCTATGCGAATCAGCAAGCCTTCGTCCACCAACCGCGACATGGCCTCACGCAGTGGTGTTCGGGATATTCCCAGGCGTGCGGCGAGGGCGATCTCTGGCAGTCGCGCATCGGCGGCGAACTCGCCATTTAACACTAGAGCGCGCAGCCCAAGCAGGCCTTTATCAGATTGGGATAGTCGCTGTGAACCTGCCATGGATGAAAGTTAGACTCGTTGAGCACAGTGGTTTGGCAGATGATCATCTGCTGTTGGTTGTATACAACTGTACGCCTGAGAGTGCCTTTTTTGCAAATATATTAAGGCTGTCGGAATTTTATGTATACAATTCGAGAGATCGACTGTGGAGGCAATGGACTGTTCTCGCGCGATGAGAAGATGCGCTGTGTGGCAACATCGCGTACAGGCTCTGTCGTGATCGTTGACCTGTCTTATCGTTGACCTGTCTTATGGTTGCGGCTTGGGTTGGTTCAATGGCTACGGATATTGTCGAGTTGGCTGTAGCCTCATTGTGCGCCGGTTGAACGGCTAACCACTTTGGATTGCTTGCTGCCCTGTGTGCCATCCAGCGAGAGGGAAGCGCAGGCAGAGCTTGCCGTTGCAGGAAAGTTAAGCCTCATCGAAACCGACCAGCCGGTTCATGAGCCGTGAGAAGGCGGCTGATGTAATATTGCAACCTGTCTCAACCTTTGAGCGCCAACGATGAAACTATCCACGCACGCGCAAGCCATGCTCGCCGGAGAACTGGGCCCGGCACGCCGCTGGGCAGTGGAGCACCAGATTCAAATCGGCCGTATGTTCGATGCGGCCGATATGGTCGCGGTCAGTCAGGCCCACATGATGGCTGATCCCGAATCAACCGGGGTCGCGGGTGTTGAGTTGGTTGAAAGCTTCGCGGCATTGCCGGCAGAGCAGCGTCGCGTGGCTATCCCTATGATCACTGACCCGCGTGGCGTCGATCTGAACTACTATGACCCGCTCGGCCAAACTGAAGAGATGGCCAATCTGGAGCGGCGTTTTATTGCGGCCTGCCGGGCGATGGGTATCGTGATGACCAACACTTGTATTAACTATCAAACGGTGATGCCACCGGTACGCGGTGATCACGTGGCCTATGGCGATACCGGTGTGGTGATCTATTCCAACAGCTTTTGTGGGGCACGTTCAAACTTCGAGGGCGGACCGTCGGCGCTGGCGGCCGGGCTCACCGGTTTTACGCCACGCTATGGATTGCATCTGGATCAAAACCGCGTAGCGACCCGGCGATTTGTGGTCGAGTCGCAACCGCGTGAGCTGACAGAGTGGGGTGTGCTTGGTGCGGTGATTGGCAGGCGCGCTGGCTCCTACTGGGAGGTGCCGGTCATAGAGGGCATTGATCAGGTGCCAACTTCCGATGCCGCAAAACATATGGGGGCAGCCATGGCAAGTTATGGCTCGACGCCGCTGTTTCATATCGTTGGTGTGACGCCGGAGTGCAACAGCCTGACCGATGTAGCGGGTGAAAAACTGCCGATTGAAAGAATAACTGAACAAGACATCGCGCAACTACGTGGCGCCTTTGGTGCGGCAGGTGAAAAAGTTGATGTCGTGGTGTTCGCTGCACCGCAGCTTTCACTGGTAGAAATGCAAAGTGTGGCTGAACTGTGCCGTGGCAGAAAACTACATCCACACACCAGTATGCTGGTCTGTACACCGGCGAGTGTTTATGTCGATGCGCAGCAAGCCGGGTTCATTGAAGACATTGAGCGCTTTGGCGCGCGCGTGTTACAGGGCACTTGTTTCTATCAGCAGTATGCTCGGGAGATTCGCGAGGCCAACGGCTGGACTCGGCTTTTAAGCAACTCGACCAAAATCGTCAATATTCTAGGAGGCTATGGCTATAAGCCTGCGCTGGCGTCGATGGCGGCATGCGTCGATGCCGCCGTTGCCGGGGAGGTCGTCTGATGGCGATCATATTGAAATGCCATGTTGGCATTGGCCCGACGGTGCAGGGCGAGGCATTGGTCGCCAATGATAATTTTTCTGCCCGCTATGATCTGGATCGCATCAATGGCGTGTTCTCGCGCCCGGAACATGCGCTGGCCGGGCAGAGCTACGTGGATAAAATCGTGGTTTTAAATACAGCGAAAGGTGGAGTGGCTACCGCATGGATGCTGTACGAGATGGTCTCCCGTGGATTGGCGCCCAAAGCGTTGCTGTTGAATACCGCCAACACCATACTGGCGCAGGGTGCAGCGCTGGCCAACATGGCTTTGTGTGATCGTTTTGAAGACGGGGATATTACGACACTGATTCAGTCGGGCGAAAAGCTCTTGGTCGAACCTGAAAAGGGTCAGGTTCGGATGCTGAGTAACTGAGATTGGGTGGCGTCAGGCGACTGTGCTGCTGCCATCAGTACAGTCGATAAGCCGACGTCACCTCCAGTTGTACATCGAGTCAGCTGTTAACCAGCCCACCGTCGATATTGATCAATTGCCCGGTGATGTAGCTGGCATCGTCTGACAGCAGGAAGGCGAGGACCGCAGCGACTTCGCGCGCCTCGCCCAGCCGCCCCAGTGGCACACTGTCTGTCAGGGCCTGTTCGTCGCGGCCAGCCATGACGGTTCGGAGCATCGGGGTTTCGATCAACCCGGGTGCTACGGCGTTAACGAGGATCCCGCGCCTTGCCAGTTTTCTCGATAGCGATCGCGTCAGCCCGACCAGTGCGCCTTTGGCCATGGAATAGGAGACGTTATCCGCGGCCCCGCGATTGAAAGCCAGTGAAGAGGTGAAGACGATTCTGCCGTGATCGCAGATTCGCGTCTCGACGGCTGCGCTGATGTCGTAGGCGTTGGTCTGGTTGTGCTGAATAGTGCGGTCATACACTTTTCGGCCGTTGGCATCGAGACGGTGGAATTCGAAAATACCGGCCAGGTGCACCAGCGCATCGATGCGATCGGAAGGGAGTGCCGCGGCACAGGCGTCGGGCGTATCGAGCAGGCTCGCGCAGATAGTGGTGTCGGGCGGAAGATCGCGCTGCATGGCCGCAATTCTTGATTGATCGACATCACACAGGTGCAGCCGCCAGCCAGTGTCAGCCAGCCGATTGGCCAGCGCGATGCCAATACCGCCGGCTGCGCCGGTGATGACGGCGCACTTTTTCTGCTTGGTCATTCTGCGCTCCCCAACGTGTCAACAGATGTAGTGCAGCGTATCAAATTGTTCACGAAGCGCGCGGGTTTTATCGGCAAGTGCTGCCGGCTCGTTCGACTGAATTGCCGTGGCAAGGTGTTTTGCAATGGCCACCACATTGGTTGCTGTAACGCCCCAGCGAACAAGCTCCGGTGTACCGATCCTGAGGCCATTCATATCATCTGCCACCGGTTCACCCGGAAGTCCTATGCCACACGCAAGAAAACCTGCTTGTCGGATTTTTTTGGATAGGGTTTGGCCGCCACCCAATGCGTTGGCGATGACGGCGAACTGATGAGAGCGGGTGAATCCGCGTTCGGCTGCAAAAACCGGCAGGCCTTCGTTGTGCAGCGTCTGTGCGAATTGTTGGGCAACGGCAATCATTTGTGCGGCGTAGGCGGCGCCGTGTTCGCGCCAGTCGAGCATGCTAACGGCCAGTGCCGCGGACTTGGCTGCATCGAAGTTGGCCGTCATGCCGGGGAAGGCGATTTCATCCAGCCGTTTTGCGATTACATCGTCATTGCTGACAATCAGGCCGCTGGCCGGACCACCCAGGCTTTTGTAGGTGCTCATGGTCATCAGGTGTGCACCTTCCTGCAACGGGTTTTGCCATGCGCCGCCGGCGATGATGCCGCACTGATGTGCCGCATCGAACAGCACCTTCGCACCCACTTCATCGGCGATTGCCCGCACCTGATTAACCGGATGTTCAAACAGATTCAGGCTGCCGCCAACGGTGATCAGTTTGGGTTTTTTTTCCTTCGCCAGGGTTCGAAGCGCGTCGATATCGATGGTATAACCCTTATCATCGATCGGTGCGTAGATGATGTTGAGTCCGTAGAGACCGGCGCAACCCGTATTGTCGTGAGTGACGTGGCCACCGATTGTGGGCGGTGGCACGATGATGGTATCGCCGGGTTGGCAGGTCGCCATGAAGCCGTACAGATTGGCCATGGCACCTGACGGGACGCGAATCTCTGCAAAGCGGGCTTTGAAAACCTCTGCGCACAATTCGGCGGTGATTACTTCGATCTCTTCAATCGCCTCCAGTCCCATCTCATACTTGTCACCCGGGTAGCCAAGTGACGGGCGCGAGCCGATGCGCGAGGACAACATGGCCTCGGCACGCGGATTCATCACGTTGGTGGCCGGGTTCAGGTTGAAGCATTCACGCTCGTGAATGTCGCAGTTTTTTTCCACCAGGCTATCGAGCTTGGCAAGCACACTGTCAGTGCTCTGCCGTGCGGTTTGGCTGGCGATTCGCTGCACCAGTGTCTCGCTGGCTGCGGGGACCCATTTTCGTTCCGCAAGTGTCATGGCCTGCTCCGGTAAAAGTAGTGCGAGTATGTCAATCGGCTGTTGCATTTGCAAAGCCGGGTTGTTGTAGTCGCCGCTGGTTTTCAGGCTGAGCTGAATTGAGTACGATCAACACACAACTCGTCGCCTTGAGCAACGGTGGACGAATTGCGTTGCAGCGTTTGCCGGTAGAGGCAATTACCCAGGAACCGGTGTTGCTGGTACAGGGTTCGGTATCGAATTCGGACTGCATGCGTGACCTGGCTGATCATCTGCATGCGCAAGGGTTTGATTGCTGGCTGCTGGAATGGGGTAGGCATGGCTTGTCGCGCGCGGGAAATTCACGGCAGAACTTTGGCAGTAGGGGCCGTAAGCCTGGGC
>CAZYDV010000372.1:0-5767 GCA_964646405.1 uncultured Granulosicoccaceae bacterium
GGCGAGCCCGCGGGTCATTGTCATTACCGCACCTTTTGACGCGGCATAAGCCACTGCACCCGGGCCGCCGCCGTCGCGGCCAGCCTGGCTGGCCAGGCCAACAATCGAGCCACCACCGGACATATGCGGCAAGACGCCCTTGATTGCGCGAACAAACGATGTGGTATTCAAATCCATCACGCTTTGCCAGTGATCAACCTCCATTTCTGCGATGGTCTTGCGCGCAACCAGACCACCCGTCACGTGCACCAGCACATCAATGCGATCGCCAAATTCCGCCACGGTGGCAGAGATCAGTTGCGCGACATCTGCGGCCGATGTCATGTCGCCACGCGTTGCAATCGCGGCCCCACCGGCGGCGGTAATCTCTTCCACCGCACTCTGCGCGCCGGCACCGGAGTTGAAGTAATTGAGTGAAACACTGGCGCCCGCGGTGGCCAGCCGCATGGCACAGGCTCTGCCGATATCCCGACCGGCACCGGTGACGATGGCGACCTTCCCAGCGAGCGATCCTGCGGTTGTTGCCATTTCTTTCCCTTCATTACGTGTAGGTGACGAGGCGGTGGAAAGGCCCAATTGCCGCGCGCTTGGACCATCTAGATTTCTAGTATGGTAGTATACCGATAGACCTCGCCGAGGTGTCAAGCGCTATTTCGAGTGGACACCAAACCCCAGGGACCTCAGTTGCGCGGTCCTGGGGAATGCAACGGTTCGCAGTTCGCTGGATTCGAAGACCACCCACTTGCACTTGCAACAAGAGCACGATATGCAAAACCTGGCCAGTAGCCTTGAACGCCGTACCACGGCCGATGCCGTGTTCGATCAACTACATAAAGAGATCGTGTCGCTGGAACTGCTGCCCGGTACCAAGTTGTCCGAAGCCGAGGTGGCGCGCCGCTTTGGCACGTCGCGTCAACCGGTGCGCGAGGCGTTCAGCCGACTGGACAATCTGGACCTGTTGCTGGTCAGGCCGCAGAAAGCCACCACGGTGCGCGGGTTTTCGCTGGAGCGCGTGGCCCATGCGCGATTCGTACGGCTGGCAGTTGAGCTGGAAGTCATCACTCAGGCGTGCCTGCGTTGGGAAACCGCACACACGGACGCACTGCAGCACAATCTGGACAGACAACGGCACGTACTTGCCGCAGGAGATATCGAGCAATTTCACACACTCGATGGTCAGTTTCATATGCTCATTTGCGAAATTGCCGGATGCCCCGAGGCAATCGAGGCGATCACCGGCTGCCGGCAGAAAATCGATCGGCTATGCTCCCTTAGCCTTGCAAATCAGAGTGAGACAGACTTGCTGCTGAAAGATCACGAACTACTGGTCAATGCACTGGATAAGGGTTCAAACGCCGAGGCGATTGCCATTACCAGACAACATCTGAGTCGACTGGACAAGACCATTGAGCAGATTCACAGCACCCACTCGGAGTACTTTGAGTAGCGTAAGATTACTCGCGCGATCAGGCGGCAGCCTGCGCCAGATCAGTAAATTTCGACAACTGCCTTTCGACAATGGCAATGCTGTCGTTCCAGAAGTCTGCCTTTTGAATGTCTTTTTGCAGGTGCTTGTGCACCAGTGCCTCGGCGCTCATCGAGCCAGTGTCGCACAGAATCTGTCGATAGCGGGCTTCAAAGTCATCGCCAAATCGCTCGCGCTGCGAATAAATACCCAGACTGAACAGATAGCCAAAAAGATACGGATAGTTGTAGAAACCAAAGCCGGAAATGGAAAAATGCAGTTTGCTGGCCCAGAACATATCGTCGTACTCTGACAGGCTATCGCCGTACCACAGTTGCCAACTGTCGCGCATCGTGTCACGCAGCACATCAGGTGTGAGGTACTGATTGCGTCGAGCATCGACCAGTCTTTTCTCGAACTCAAAACGCGCCGGGATATTCAACATTAAAGCGGCGGCAGTTTCCGCCTCTGCCCAGAGTATCTCCAGCCGCTGCCGATCATCGGGTGCATTTTCCAGTAACGATTCGCGTACCAGTGTCTCGGCAAAGATGCTGGCGGTCTCGGCCAGTGTCATCGGATATTCTGTCCGCACCTCTGGCAGTGACTCCATCACCCGGTTGTGCCAGGCGTGACCCAGCTCGTGAGCCAGCGTAATCACGTTGCCCATCGTGCCGTCGTAGGTGATAAAGATTCGTGGCTGACGAGGATCGGCGAAGGCACCACAGTAGGCGCCGGTACTGCGATTGTCAGTTGACTCGCTATCGATCCAGCCACGCTCGGCCATCTCGATCGCAAAATCACCCATCGGTTTGGAGAATTGTGAAAACGCCGCAGCGATGGTGTCGATGGCGGTGTCAAAGTCGATCGAGCCCGCTCCCTGCACCGGGGCTGGCGCCATCAGATCCCAGGGGCCAAGCTGATCCACGTGCAATGTCTTCGCCATCGTGGCAAGCGCGCTTTGCGGTAGCTGCCGATGTTCAAACGTTGCGTCCATCATGGTATCGAGCGTGGTGCGACTGATGCGGCTGCTGTGACAACTTTTATCCAGGTAGTGCAGCTTGCGCGACTGCGAGCGCCTGGCCGACTCTTCGATTCGCCAACC
Source organism: uncultured Granulosicoccaceae bacterium (assembly GCA_964646405.1). GTDB lineage: Bacteria > Pseudomonadota > Gammaproteobacteria > Granulosicoccales > Granulosicoccaceae > CAKZSB01. The sequence goes on from CAZYDV010000372.1 coordinate 2,568, forward strand.
GTTGATGTTGTTCAGAATCGCGGCAACCGATTGTTCCTGTTCACCCCAGGCCTGATTGATCCCCCGCCACGCCTGCTCGCGCGTGCTGCGATCTGGATTGGCGAGCTGATTGGCTGCCGCGGCAAGCCCGAGTGACTCATTACCAATCTGGCACTTTAATGTACCCGCCAGATTCTTATACAGATTGCCCCAGCCGTGCAGACCGGTGACCGCAAGCCCCGTCATCAATTGTTCCTGCTCCACTGGCAGCAACTGATCTTTCATCTCGCGCAGTTGCGCCAGCTTGAAAGACAAATCGCCGAGGCGCTCGTGTTCATTCAAAAGATCGATTAGTGCATCGTCTGCTCTGGCGAGAAAACCGTACATCGGGTGTAGCGCACTGTGCATCTGCGCACCCAGCTGTTGCAGTGTCGGCAGCCAGGTACTGGCTGCGGCATCGCGCGCGTTCACACTGAGGCAGCTTTGCACGAACATCAGCGTGTTGCGCAACTGGCGCGCCATCGAGACTTGTTGCTGATAGATGGCGTCCAGATCATCGACAAGCTGCGGGTAGTCGGCAGGCGCCGGCTGTGCCTGCCCATCCACCAGCGCCGCAAGCGGTTCACAGGCGCTCGCCAATGCCTCTACGTCTGCCTTTAGTGATTCAACTGTGTTGGCGATTGCCGGGTCATCACTGGCATTAAAGAAATGGGTGTTGTCCCAACGGGTTTGATATTCGGGCATTGCGATCAGTCGATGGCCGGCAGTGGTGGGTCCAGTATATCCAGTACAACCGACCATTGACAGGCGCCCCGTCGCGCTTGTCTGACCGTGTCAACCAAATGGCCGCCGCTGCGTTGTACTCACTCCATCACTCGAACGGAACCACCATGGCAAGCCCGAGTAGTCCGCACTGCACATACACACTGACACCGCCTGCGATCAATCCGATCATCGCACCAGCAGAAGTCGTGCGGGTCTTTAGCCTGCACACGCGCCGCTTACTGATGATTGCAGTCGCCTGCTGGATCGCTGTATGGCTGCTGTTCGCCTTATGGCCCGGTAAGACCAATCACGCGGCGCAGGCGCAACTGCTGCTGAGCACCCTTTGTATTGTGAACTTCATCAGCGGCCTGCTGACGCTGGTACGCCTGCTCCAGGCGCAGGAGCATGGCTACTCAGTGACTTTATTTAACATGGATACCGCTCTTTTTGTCACCGTGGGCGTGCTCTCGACGGGCCATTGGCTGCTGGTCGAATCCGTACACCCTTTTGTTCTTCTGTACTAACACACGCATTGATTCAACCGGCCCTGCCCAACGGCTGCCGGCTCACAACAAACAATTACTGGTCTAATAATGCACCCAAACCAATATACCGCAACCGCAATCATTTTCGCAGCCGCCCTGTCGGGCTGCAGTGGCTCGGAAGAAAATACCGAGACGACAACAGACAACAACGCTATCGATCGCGAAATCACTACCGCCGTCACCAATGACGTGGCTGATGCGAACATCGACGCCGATGACGCTGCCGTCGGTATCCTTGCCGCACAAACCAACGCAACGGCCGATGACAATCGCGCGCGACGCGACAACACACGCTCTTCACAGGGCATTCCCGATAATGCAGACACACGCCGCGACAACCAGCGCCGCAATCGCGAACAGAATCGCGGTGAACAGCGGATGGTCGACAATCGCGAAGTGAGAAGCTACGACGGCAGCGATAACAACCGACGCAACGATGAATGGGGCGCTGCATTCTCACAGTTGCAGCGATTGGCCGACGCCAACTACAGCGACGAGATCGCCAGCATGATATTCACTGACCGGGCCGGTGCTCGGCAGATCAGCAATACGATCGTCAATCAGGAGCCGGGACAGAGCATTCCCAACCCGTTCGGCACCAGTGATTTTACCTGGCAGTGGGGGCAGTTTATCGACCACGATCTGGATCTGACCGATGGCAGCGCCGACGAACCACAGCCGATACCCGTACCGGTGGGCGATCGCTATTTTGATCCCACCGGTACAGGCACCGCGGTTATCCCGTTCAATCGAGCCATCTACGATCCAAACACCGGCGATGACGCCGGCAATGTCAGGCAACAGGAAAACGAAATCTCAAGCTGGATCGATGCCTCGATGGTGTACGGATCAAACGATGAGCGAGCGGCAGCCTTACGGGTCGGGCCAGACAGCCCGTTGCTTGCAACCAGCGCCGGCAACCTGCTGCCCTTCAACACACAGAGCCTGACCAATGCAAATGGCCCCGTGCCCGATCCCACCACGTTGTTTCTGGCCGGCGATATCAGAGCCAACGAACAAGTCGGCCTTGCCAGTATGCACACCTTGTTTGTTCGAGAGCACAATCGCCTGGCGCAGTTGCTGCGGGATCGCGATCCCGATGCCACGGCAGAGAGTCTCTTTCAGACAGCACGGCGACTCGTTGCCGCACAGATTCAAATCATCACCTATAACGAATTCCTGCCCGCCCTGATCGGACCCAACGCAATACCACCCTATAGTGGCTACGATTCAAACGTTAATCCGACCATCTACAACGAATTCTCTGCCGCTGCCTTCCGACTGGGCCACAGCATGGTCAGCGATCAGCTACTGCGTTTGGACGCACAAGGTAACAGTGTGAATGACGGGCCATTGTCACTTGCCCGGGCATTTTTCACCGCACCGTCGCTGTTGCAAAACGAAAACGACATCGACCCGATCCTGCGGGGCCTTGCCAGCCAGGCCCATCAGGCCATCGACACCAAAGTCATTCACTCCTTACGCAACCTCTTGTTCGGTGCACCAGGATCGGGTGGCCTGGATCTCACCGCGCTGAATATTCAGCGAGGTCGCGACCATGGGCTGCCCTCGTATAACGACATGCGAGTGGCGATGGGACTGCCCGCGGTCACCGCATTCACAGAAATTGGCGACGATCCGGCACTGCAGCAGTCGCTGCAGGACGCCTACGGTGATTTGTCGAAGCTTGATCTATGGATTGGCGGGCTGGCAGAAACACCGTTGCATGAACAGGGTTCCCAGCTCGGTGAGCTTTTTCATGCCATTCTAGTCAAACAGTTTACCGACGTTAGAGACGGCGATCGCTTTTGGCATCAGAATGACCTTAACAGCGACGAGTTACAACTGGTTGAAAACACCACACTGGCGCAGATCATCAGACGCAACACTGACATAGGCGATGAATTGCAG
>CAZYDV010000373.1:0-5766 GCA_964646405.1 uncultured Granulosicoccaceae bacterium
CATCGCCCGGTGCTGGCGATCGTCGTCAGCCTGTTGATCCTGCTGGCTGGCCTGCAGGCGATCAGTTCACTGACAATCCGCCAGTTCCCGCGCAGCGATAACGCCGCCGTCACGGTACAGACCACCTATATAGGTGCCAGTGCCGACCTGGTACGCGGCTTTATCACCACGCCACTGGAGCGCGCGATTAACGGCGCCGACGGCATCGATTACATACAGTCTGAAAGCACTCAGTCACGCTCCACTATCACAGCAAGGCTGGAACTGAACTACGACCCGATTAAAGCGTTGTCGGAGATTACCTCCAAGGTCAATCAGGTTCGCGGCGACCTGCCCACCGAGGCCGAAGTGCCGGTCATCAATATCGTCTCTGCCGACAGCCAGTTTGCGTCTGCTTATCTCAGTTTCACGTCAGACATCCTGAAAGACAACCAGATCACCGACTATCTGGTGCGGGTGATTCAGCCTCGATTATCTGCCATCGAGGGCGTACAGCGAGCCGAGGTGCTGGGCGCACGCAATTTCGCCATGCGCGTCTGGCTAAAGCCGGATCGAATGGCGGCGATGAATATCACGCCCACCCAGGTGCGACAGGCACTGGCATCCAATAACTATTTGTCGGCACTCGGGGGCACCCGCGGTTCACTGGTGCAGGTGAGTCTGTCTGCCGATACCGATTTAACCAGCGTCGAAGAATTTCAGGAACTGGTGGTGCGCAGCGATGGCGATGCACTGATTCGACTGAAAGACATCGCCGACGTTGAGCTCGGCTCAGACTCCTACGATGTGGCGGTGCGCTACACCGGAGACAACGCAATATTCATGGGCATATGGCCGCTGCCCAACTCAAACTCACTGGACGTGATGCGACTGGTACGCGAGGAGATGGCCGATATTCAAAGCACGCTGCCGAGCGGGTTGTCGGCCGTGGTCGCCTACGATGCCACCGAATATATCGACAGCTCGATCCGCGAAGTCGTCACCACGCTGAGTGAGACGCTGATTATTGTGATGCTGGTGATCTTTTTGTTCCTGGGTTCGTTGCGATCGGTGCTGGTACCGATTGCCGCGATTCCGATCTCACTGATCGGCGCCGTGTTTCTGATTCAGGTACTGGGCTTCAGCGTCAACCTGCTCACGCTGCTGGCGATCGTATTGTCGGTTGGATTGGTGGTAGACGATGCGATCGTGGTGGTGGAAAACGTCGAGCGCCATATCAGTGAGGGTAAGTCGCGTATGCAGGCTGCACTGCTCGGTGCGCGCGAGTTGATTGGCCCGGTGATCGCGATGACAATCACCCTGGTGGCCGTCTATTTGCCGGTAGGCCTGCAGGGCGGGCTCACCGGTTCTCTGTTTCGCGAGTTCGCTTTCACACTGGCAGGCGCTGTATTTATATCCGGTATTGTCGCGCTGACATTATCCCCCATGATGGCGTCGCGACTGCTCAGCGATCAGGCAGAAAAGAAAGGCTTTGCACTGCGGGTGGAGAACTGGTTTGAACGCGTACGCCAGCGCTATATGCGGATGCTCAAAGCAACACTGCGCGTGCGACCGGCCATGTATGTGCTGTGGATAGGCATCACACTGATGTGCATTCCCATGTTCGCCAATTCACCGCTGGAACTGGCACCGAAGGAAGACCAGGGCGTCGCGTTCTCCATTGTCAACGGTCCGGCCAATGCCACCATCGACGATACGTTGTTGTATACCAAGGCGATCAACGACGCCTTTTTCGAGATTGAAGAGACCGAGTTTTCGTTTCAGATAGCTACACCGGGCGGCGGCTTTGGCGGCATGGTGCTGGCACCCTGGGATCAGCGCGACAGAACCATCTTTGAAATCGAGCCCGAAATCAGCGCTAGCCTGTCTCAGATCACGGGGCTTGAAGTATTTCCAATTACACCGGCAGCGCTGCCCGGCGGTGGCGATTTCCCGTTTGAATTCGTGATTGCCTCGACCGAAGAACCTGAGACGATACTCGACTACGCCAAACAGCTGCAGCTTGCCGCCATGCGCTCCGGCATGTTCGCGTTCCCGCCAATCATCGATACCAAAATCGACAAACCAGAGACGCGACTGGTAATCGATCGCGACAAAGCCGCCGACATGGGACTGAGCCTGCAGCAAATCGGCAGTGACGTCGGCATCATGCTGGGCGGTGGCTTTGTCAATCGATTCAATATCGATGGCCGCAGCTATCGCGTCATTCCGCAAGTCAAGCGCGAGAGCCGACTCACCAGCGATCAACTACAGGCACTTTACATCAGCGGCCCGAACGATGAATTGATCCAGCTTGGTTCACTGGTGACGCTCGAACAACGCACCGTACCACGCGCGTTGAACCGCTTCCAGCAACTCAATGCGGTCAAACTGAGCGGCGTTGCGACCCAGTCACTCGACGCGGCGCTGGCGTTCATGGAAACCGAGGCCGAAAAGATTCTGCCCCAGAGCTATTCGATCGATTACACCGGCGAGTCACGACAATTAAAGCGTGAAGGCAACAAGTTTATCCCCGCCTTCACCCTTGCGATTATTCTGATCTTTATGGTGCTCGCCGCGCAGTTCAACAGCTTTCGCGATCCGTTTGTGATTCTCGCAGGCTCGGTGCCGCTGGCGATGTTCGGTGCGTTGATTTTCACCTTCCTGAAAATGCCCAATCCCAACTTGCCGTACTGGACCGATTCCTTCACCACCACGCTCAATATCTATTCGCAGGTCGGCATGGTGACGCTGATCGGCCTGGTCGCGAAAAACGGCATTCTGGTGGTTGAATTTGCCAAGCAGTTGCAGCAGCGAGGCCTGTCCAAACTGGCGGCGATTCGCGAATCATCCTCTACCCGCCTGCGACCCATTCTGATGACAACCTTCGCCACCGTTGCCGGTCACTTTCCGCTGGTACTGGTCACCGGCGCCGGCGCCGAGGCACGTAACTCCATCGGCCTGGTACTGGTGGGCGGCATGGCGATTGGCACGCTGTTCACGCTGTTTGTTATTCCTTCGATTTACATGCTGATCGCGCGGGATCTGAAAGGTGAACACCACTCTTTGGATGAGATGCCGGACAACGCCCCGATCGCAGCAGCAGCCTGACCGCAGCCTGACCGCAGCCCGGGCAATCGCAGCGATGGCTTTGTTCTGCCCGGTATCTATTGTCGTAGAATGAAGGCGCGCAAGGAACCGAGCCGCCACGCGGACTAGAACGGCGCATCACAAACGACACACCAAGGCAATAACGAATGCGCATCATGACCCTTCCCTGCGACGGGATCGGCCCCGAGATAATGGCAGCCACACTGGCTGTGCTCGACACCGCCAACGACCGGTTTGATTTACGCCTTTCCTTTCACGAGGAAGAAGCCGGCTTCACCAGCCTGGAAAAACACGGCATCACTCTGCGTGAAGAGACGCTTGACCGCGCCCGCAGCGATTTCGATGGCGTGATACTGGGCACCCAGTCGCATATGGATTACCCGCCGCTTGCGGAAGGGGGCAGAAATGTTTCGGCAGGCTTTCGCCTCGGTCTCGACCTCTACGCCAATATAAGGCCTGCTCTGAGCCGTGAGTTTGTCGCCAACAAGGCGCCCGGCATGGACCTGGTAATAATGCGCGAAGCCACTGAAGGCTTTTACCCCGATCGCAATATGCATGAGGGGGTTGGCGAAATGATGCCAGATCCGGACATGGCTCTGTCGGTGAGAAAAATCACCCGTCGTGCCTCGACACGTATCTGCGAACAGGCATTCAAACTCGCGATGCGACGCAGGAAAAAGGTTGCCGCGATCCACAAGGCCAACTCGTTTCTGATGACCGACGGCCTGTTCCTCGAATGTTTCCGCGACGTGGCAAAACAATATCCAGCCGTAGAAACCGAAGAAATTATCGTCGATGCGTTTGCCGCACTGCTGGTGCGACAGCCACACCAGTATGACGTCGTCGTCGCGTCTAATTTTTATGGCGATATATTATCGGATCTCGCCTCCGAGCTTTCCGGCTCACTGGGTCTGGCCGGTTCCATCAACGCAAACGCAGAAACCGGGCTGTGCTGCGCGCAGGCACAACACGGATCTGCACCAGACATCGCAGGGCAAAACATCGCCAACCCGACATCGCTGATACTGTCGGCCGCTATGATGCTCGCCTGGATTGGTGAACAACGCGGTGCCGACATATTGCAGCAGGCAGGATTGGCGATAGAGGCAGCGGTCGATACCGTGCTGCAGAATCCGGCTACACGGACACGCGATCTGGGTGGCACCACAAACACCGATGAATTCGGTCGCCTGGTTGCAGCGCAAATCAATCTATAGCCTGGCCTTCCAATGACATCACCCCTTCGAATTGCGCTAATACACGCCACTCGCGTCGCCATCGACCCGATCGAAACCGCCGCCGCGCAGATGTGGCCAGACGCGGAGCTGGTATCTCTACTTGACGAGGCGCTGTCCGTAGATCGTGCGACGAACCGCGTACCCGATGAAGAACTCGATGCACGAATTGTCGATCTCGCGCGATATGCCGAACGGCTCGACCCCGCCGGCATCCTCTATACCTGCTCCGCCTTCGGCCCGGGTATCGAGCAGGCGGCTGCCTCATCAAAATTGCCTGTGTTAAAACCCAACGAGGCGATGTTCGAGGCAGCGCTCACTCAGGGCACAAAAATCGCAATGATCTACACCTTCGCGCCAGCAGCCAGGATGATGGAGCGGGAGTTTATCGATGCGACAGAGCAGATCGGATCTAACGCAAAGCTACAATCCCTGTTCGCCGACGGGGCACGCGAAGCGTTGAGCCGCGGTGATAACGACACTCACAATCATATCGTTGCGCAAACCGCAGCCGGCGTAAAAGATGCCGATGTTATTTTGTTAGCGCACTTTTCCACAGCGCAGGCAGCAGTGGCGGTTCGGAAAATGACAAGTACTCCGGTGCTGACCAGCCCCGAGTCGGCTATTGAAAAAATGCAGCGATTACTGGAAATCAGTTCGGCGCGCGATTAGCTGGTAAAGACGGACGGCACAAGGCCCCACTCGCTGGCGTGTACAGATTGCGCCGAATGGCTCCGCTCACCACACAGGCTCAGCAATGCCAACACAGTCAATCAACGCGAATCATCCAGTTACCGATATCTCTTGAATCACCTTCACCACCAGGAAGTCTGTCGGCACCCAGGGTTCGATTGACGGCACGGGTAACCCGACGCGTTAGCGAGGTGCGTGATCTGAGTTGCCTTGCTCACGCTGCGGGTTTCCTGGTGCGGCTTCGCTACCTGTGGGGGTAACCCGACGCGTCAGCGAGGTGCATGATCTGAGGCGCCTTGCTCACGTTGCGGGCTTCCTGTGCGGCTTCGCTACCTGCGGGGTAACCCGACGCGTCAGCGAGGTGCATGATTTGAGTTGCCTTGCTCACGCGGCGGGTTTCCTGGCGCGGCTTCGCTACCTGCGGGGGTAACCCGACGCGTTAGCGAGGTGCGTGATCTGAGTGCCTTGCTCACGCGGCGGGCTTCCTGGTGCGGCTTCGCTACCTGCGGGGGTAACCCGACGCGTTAGCGAGGTGCATGATCTGAGTTGCCTTGCTCACGCGGCGGGTTTCCTGGTGCGGCTTCGCTACCTGTGGGGTAACCCGACCCGTTAGCGAGGTGCATTATGTGAGTCGCCTTGCTCACGCTGCGGGTTTCCTGGTGCGGTTGGTTACCAGCACGCGTCAGCCGGTTGCCGGTGACGCTATTGCAGAGTCTCGGCGGGCGAACCAGCACGCGATGACACCTGC
>CAZYDV010000374.1:0-5749 GCA_964646405.1 uncultured Granulosicoccaceae bacterium
GCGCGTTCTGGCGCGGCACGAGCTGGTCACTCAACTGGCCAGGGGTAATATGATATCGGTAAGCAAATCAGCTTCTGCGGTATCTGCAGGGCTGTTCAAATACACCTCGTACGGTGGTGCATCGGCGGGCTCGGAACCGGACTTTGGCAGCCAGTCACCATAGAGAAAATCATAGGCGACCTTGATTGCCGTGTAGGGCCCTTTGTAGTGCAACACGGCGCAATTTGTGGCGGGCAACACGACTGATTCGAGCGATTCGGGTACGGCTGTGCCGTCAGCCAGCCACAGGCCCGCATGGGCGCGCAGATCTTCTTCGGCGACAACGTTTGGATCGCTATAGTGAACGCCGATCATACCGCGAACCTGTGGCCAAAGGTTCTGCGCCGTGGCCAGGGATGCGAGATTTTCGAAACACTGGCCAATGCCACTGTAGGCACCGCTGTGCAGGATTGCGCCCAGTTGGCGCTGTGGTACTTTATCTAACTCGACCTTGAACATAGTGAACTCTCCTCGAAATTGCTGTTGTTGAAGCGAGCCTTGCAGGCCCGCCTTTCTGAACGCTGCCGGAGGAACACCGAATCGATCGTTGAAGGCGCGGGTAAAACTCTGAATGTTGGGATAGCCCACGCGCGCGGCGACGTCGGCCACTGCGCAATCACCACTGATCAGCCATTTTGCTGCAAGCGATAACCTGATTCGTCGCACTGCCTGGGCACAGGTCTCACCGGTTAGCGCAACAAATACGCGATGCCAGTGAAAACGCGAAGTGGTACCGACTTCGGCCAATGCATCCAGCGACAGATCGCCGGCGGGATTGTCGTGTATGTACTGCAGTACGCGAAGGACTCGTTGCTCGTAGCTCAATGCCACCGTGTTGCTCCGTTTGGTTCAGGAGTCATCGTGTCACAGTGTCATTTCGCAAATCTTGCTCGATGTGCCAGGGCCTGTTGGTCAGTGCTGATCACGGCAGCAATTGTCGCCGCCGAAGTGAGGTAATCCGCTTCACCATCATTTTTTCAGTATCCACCACATCATTGAAGCCGGCGGCCTGCAGTTTTACCGTCGAAACAATAGTCGCGGCCCCCGGGTTGGATTCACCCACGCGCAGCAAGTAGTCGCAATACTGCAGAGACTGGCCTGCAAAACTTGCCAGATCACCGGACAGCAGTTGATGATGACGGCGGATATCGTCCCAGAGTGCGGCGCGTGGCGTGCAATACGCGAGCAGTGAGCAGTGAACGGGCGGGCCCGCTGGCACCTCCAGCGCCTTGGCAATGGCCGGCCACAGGTTTTCCCAGACGTAGACGTCGCCGTTAGTAACGTTGAATATTTCATTTCGCGCATTGGCGTTGTCGCCACTCCAGGCGATGGCGCGCGCCAGCAGATCAACATCGCAGGCATTGGCTATGCGCGGTCCGCCGCCTGGAAAGCCAAGTGGCTCACCGGCGTGTTTGCGCATGGCGGCGAACACCCCGATGGCCGGCAGTGCACTCATTGGCCCGCTGGTATCGCCAACAATCAGTGTGGGTCGGAGAATAGTCCAGTGCCAGGTTGCAGCCGACGACAACCGGCGCAGGTGAGTTTCCTGTTCCCAGTAAAAACTGGCCTGTGAGTGCAGTTCGTCGCGGTCCTCGCGGGCGGGAATCGGGATGGCACGCACGTGCACGCCGTAGGCCTTAGTGCCTTGCAGCAGCGCGACATGCTGCAAGTTCGATGCGGGTTGATTCAGGTGATCCAGAACGTTTTCAAACATCTGGCCGTTGACCTTGATCTGCTGCTGATCCGACCAGCCGGATACCAGTGACGGTTGTTCAAACAGTGCGCAATAGACGAGATGGGTTATGTCAGACAGGTTGCCAAAAATCCGCTGACACTGTGCCGCGTCCAGTAGATCCACTGGGATGAATTTGTCTTCGGCAATGCCCGCCGGTGGATTGCGTGATACGGCGATGAAATCCGTCGCAGTGCGCACCAGATTCGAGACGACGGCCGATCCCACCAGGCCTGATGCGCCGACCACCAGCACTTTCTTTGCCTGCGTCATGCCGCGTCGCGAGGTGAGTGGGTCGGTTGCATGATGCTTCAGGCCATCTCACCGGACAGTGGGCGACTGGGCACAAAGCAATAGCCATCTGGTCCGAGCAGATACACCTCGCGCAGGCCGTGTGGTTTATCGGCGGTGCCATCCAGCACGGCATAGTCATGTTCGCGTGCGGCCGATTCTGCCACATCGGGATCGACCTGGTAGAGTCTGATCTCAAGACCTGCGCCGCGATGTTCGGTGTCGGCTACCGAGGCGATAAACGGGTGATCATTGTAGGTGTGGTCGGCGTGCAGAATGACACTGCCACCACTGACATTCACTACCGCAAAGTCCGGGTCTGAATAGACTACGCTCGCCTGCAGTACCTGTTGCATGAAGCCGGTCATCGCCGATACGTCGCTGACCAGCAGATTGTGGCCGATGCCGCTCAGGCTGCGGCCATAGTCTGCCGCAGGCATCCAAGGGGTTCCGGTGCGCTTCATCATGACTCAACCCTCTATGTTCAATTGGTAGGTATTCCATTGTGTCTTGTGCGAAAGCCGATCGTAAACCGCTCTGGCCCGATAATTATCATCAGCAGTGATCCATCTCACCGAAGGCCAACCGCGGGCGCGTGCATGAGTGGTGAGATCGTCGAACAGGGCAGTGACGGCACCCTGGCCCCGTGCAGCGGGCTCGACAAACAGATCATCGAGAAATCCCATTAGGCAACCGCGCAGAGGAGACGGCATCTCGCGAAAGTGCGCCAGCCCGACGACAGTGCCATCGGCCTGCCGCGCCAGCCGACACCAGAACGGATTGGCCTCATCGTGGATCCAGCTCCAGACGGTGTCGAGCGTTTGCTCGCTCATCGGCATTTTGTAAAAAGTGGCGTAGCCTCTGTACAGGTCTTGCCAGGCGTGTCGGTCTGCGGCGGTTGCCGGGCTAACGAGAACGGTCATGGAAAATCCTCCCGAATGAAAGATACCGCAAGGTCTGGAACTGTGCGGTGTAGCTGAAACTATTCCGCTGTTTGGTTTGAGGTCAGGACTTTTCGCTCGCGGTGAATGAAATACAGGCCCGCCAGTATGACAATGCCGCCCCCCAGCAGCGTTCGTTCATTGGGCGTATGCTGCCACAGCATCCAGTCATAGAAAACGGCCCAGAATAACGTGGTGTATTCGATCGGTGACAGCAGCGAGGCCTCGGCTTTGGCGAAAGCCGCGGTGATGCAAAAGTGGCCTGAGACCGCAAAACCCGCCACCAGCAACAGCAGGCCCCACTGTTGCAGATTCATTGAAATCCAGAACCAGGGCAGCAACGCAAGACCGATGATGCCGACGCCCACGTTATATGACATGACCAGTGAGGGCGTGGATTCAGTTTTTGACAGATAGCGTCCGGCGAGAAAAAACGCGGCGTAGGTGACGCTGCCGATTCCCGCCAGTACGTAGCCGCGCCAGTCGTGTCCGCCCTGCGGATCGAACGCGACATAGACGCCGATAAACCCGGTAGCCACGGCGACCCAGCGGTGTATGCCAAAGCGTTCGCCAAGCAACCAGACTGAGCAGAGTGTGATGATGAGCGGGGCAGAGAAAAACAGTACCGTTGCATCTGCCTGCGGCAAAAAAACCAGTGACATGAAAAAAGTACAAGGCGCGATAAAGCCAATGATGGCACGCAGCACCTGCCACTTCCAGCGACCGGGGCGCAGTTGTCCTGATTGTCCACGAGCGCGAAAGACGCTGTAGATGGCAATGATGATGATCACGCTGCGCAAAGCCAGTATCTGAACCGCGTGCACATCGTCTATAACCAGCGCCTTGACGGCTGCATCCATGGCGACCAGAGCGGCAATTCCTGCGGCCATTAACAACATGGCGGTGACGTCGTTACGGCTCAGCATGGAATTTCCGGGCGCTATGTTTGAGAGTTGCGCCGGCGGCGCGGATCACGACTGGCGAAGTCAATTGGCAGTTTTTGTGTTGCCAGGCGAATCGTGCTGGTATCAGTGGGTGTCGCTTGCAGCGGTTGTATCGGACGTTTTGCGATGGTGATGATACGCGACGCAAAAGGTGGTCATGAGGGATGTATCGGTGGCTGACGTTTTTTTTACACAGGCTTTGCAGATCGAAGGGGCACCGCGATTAAACGGCGGGCGACCTACGCCCGGCCGTTTTAACTATTCAATGGCAGTCCATACAGATGAGTCTGTATTGACCGAACTGTTTTTTTGGGCTATTGCGGCGAGGTTAGTAACGCACTCGCATAACACCGCCGTGTTGAATCAATCGCACCTTTTCTCCGGGCTGGAAAAACTTGCCATCGACCACTTCCTGCACCACGACGATAGTCTCGCCGGAATCGCGTTGCACCATGATTTCCTGGCCCTGTTTACGCGTCAGCCGTTCTTCGGCTTTTTGGCCGGCGACCGAACCGGCGATAGCGCCTAACACCGATGCGACCTGGCTGCCGCGGCCACCACCGACCGAGCTGCCGGCGATTCCGCCAATGACGGCTCCGCCGCCCGATCCGAGAGTGCCCTCGGTATCGCCTTCGATTATGATGGGTGACACCGAAACCACGACACCGCTATCAACTGTCTGGACGCGCCTTGCCTCCTCGCGGGTGTAGACATCGCCGGACAGGTTCTCCAGGGCGCAGGCTGAAACACCGAGCCCAAAGATGACTGCCGAGACGAGTTTGAGTGTTCTGATGCAGATGGTGACCATGTGGATTGTCCTTTGATATCACCGGTGTGATGGCCGGTCTGAGACGGAATTTCCCTTGCCGGCGGATTCAATACTGCTGGGCAAGTAGTCAACAATGATCATTGTCTGAATCCACCTTCGCGGTAACGCTACTGCATTGCGAAACCGGGTGCAAGCGCTGGCCGGGACGCTGGAAGCAACACTCAATAGCAAACCTTGCGATTCGACTGCGTTCTGCCAGCCGCCGGATGCGATTGAACGAGGCGGTCGATTCGCTGGTAGCGACTTTGGGTGTGCCGGTATCCGGTATTGTTACCGTCCGGTTTTCAGAAGGTTTTTGGCAAGTTGTCTCCGGCCTGTACTTATGATCGGTGAGGGTTGTCTTCGCGTGGCCAGAGCGATGCAGTGACCCGCGGGTGTTCAATGCTGGCAAAATCCATCGAACCGCATCCAGGCGTGGCGACATAGATGATTTCGCGGGCGATCGGCTCGAAGCCTGCAAAAAAATGTTGGGTAGATTTGACGATCAGCGCGCGTGGCTTGAGTGGATCGAGGCCGGCGACTGAAAAACAGGCTGGATCAAAGGCCTGCACGCGCTGGCTGTTGACGATCAGATCGATGGCGCTGTCGTCGTCACGATCGCCAATGCGCAGCCATGCAACATCACCCAGTGGTGCACTGGCGCCGCCGAAAGGCTGCTCGGCTTTTCGTGCAAGCCCCATCACGGTAGCGTCGAAGTCCAGCGGATCACCGGAGGCGGGGCCGAGTTTGCCGCCGACGCGCATTGTAAGCCTGGCCCCTATTCCTGCATCGAACGCGACATCGACGGCGACGGGATCCCACAGTGGAGAGATGGCCACACCACCAATGTTGCGTTCAAGCAGTCGCGCCAGCACAAAAGTAGAGTCGCCGGCGGCGCCGATACCGGTGTTGTCGGCGGTGTCTGCCAGCACCAGGGGCTTTCCTTCGGGCTCGGCGTTGGCGACTTTATCCAGTGCCTGTTCCAGGCCAATAA
>CAZYDV010000375.1:0-5747 GCA_964646405.1 uncultured Granulosicoccaceae bacterium
GTCGTTTCAGATCATGACTGGTCTGATGGTCGGCGTGTTTGCCGCCACCGATGCGATATTGTTCTACATATTCTTCGAGGCCACCTTGTTGCCGATGTTTTTGATCATCGGTTTGTGGGGTGGCCCGCGGCGTGTGTACGCGACGATTAAGTTCTTCCTCTATACCTTTCTCGGTTCGGTATTCATGCTGATCGCGCTGATTTACCTGCACAACGGTTCTGGCAGCTTCGCGATCGCTGATTTCCACCAGATGCCGCTGACAGCCGGCGCGCAGACGTTGATCTTCTTTGCCTTTTTTATCGCGTTTGCAGTCAAGATCCCCATGTGGCCCGTGCACACCTGGTTACCTGATGCACACGTTGAGGCGCCAACCGCAGGCTCAGCAGTACTGGCGGCGATCATGTTGAAAATGGGAGGCTACGGGTTCCTGCGTTTCAGCATGCCGATCGTGCCGGATGCGAGTCTGCAACTGGCGTGGCTGATGATTTTGCTGTCGCTGATTGCCGTGGTTTATATCGGCTTTGTCGCGCTTGCGCAGTCTGACATGAAAAAACTGATCGCCTATTCGTCGATATCCCACATGGGCTTTGTGACGTTGGGGATGTTTATCATGTTCGGTATTCTGGCCGATGCGGCGCCGGAGTCTGTGGGTATAGCGCAGATGGGACTTGAGGGCGCAATGGTGCAAATGATTTCACACGGTTTCATTTCGGCAGCCATGTTCCTGTGCGTCGGCGTGATCTACGACCGTATGCACACGCGCCAGATTGCAGACTACGGCGGGGTAGTCAACACCATGCCGGTATTTGCGGCATTTATGGTTTTCTTCGCCATGGCGAACGCGGGGCTGCCGGGCACATCGGGTTTTGTCGGGGAGTTCATGGTCATTCTGGCGAGCTTCAAGGCTAATTTCTGGTTTGCGTTTCTCGCCGCTACCACGCTGATCCTGGGCGCTGCCTACACCTTGTGGATGGTCAAACGCGTCCTGTTCGGTGAAGTGGCCAATGAGAACGTCGAAGCGCTCAGTGATGTCGACAGACGGGAAACGATTATGTTGGCGTTGCTGGCTGCAATGGTGTTGTTTTTTGGCTTGTGGCCGCAACCGATGGTGGATGTCATGCACGCATCAATTGAAAATCTGGTGCAGCACGTCACCACATCCAAACTCTAACCGGCAGAACGACTTTGGATAATCTGGCTCTTGTAGGTCCTGAAATATTCTTGCTGTGCGCTATCTGCGGCATCCTCGTTTGCGATCTCTACAGCAAAGAGGGGCGTCGACTCACTTATGCGCTGTCTCAAGTCGCGCTGCTCTGCACGCTGGTGCTGACATGGTCCGCAGCGCCCGACGGCAGTGCAACGGCTTTTGGCGGCAGTTTCGTCATGGATGCCATGAGCTCGGTATTAAAGAGTTGGATCGTGATTGTATCGATTGGCGTACTGCTGTACTCACGCGACTATGTCAACGAGCGCGGCATCACGGCTGGCGAATACTACACACTGGCACTCAGTGGCGTGCTTGGCATGATGATTATGGTCTCGTCCAGCACGATGCTGACGCTTTATCTCGGCCTTGAGCTGTTGTCTTTGTCGCTGTACGCGCTGGCGGCACTGAACCGTAACGATGTTCGCTGTGCCGAGGCCGCCATGAAGTATTTCGTGCTCGGTGCGCTGGCGTCCGGTTTGCTGTTGTACGGCATTTCGATGATCTACGGCGCCACCGGCAGTCTGGTATTCACCGAAATTGCTGCAGCACTGGCGGCTGATTCGTCGAGCTCGGCGGCAGTTTTCGGACTGGCTTTTGTAGTCGCCGGTATCGCGTTCAAGTTTGGGGCAGCACCTTTCCACATGTGGGTGCCCGATGTTTATGACGGTGCGCCGACCAGCGTGACGCTGTATATCTCGGCAGCACCGAAGATGGCGGCCTTTGCGCTGGCGATTCGATTTCTGGTCGACGGACTCGGCACCGCACACGACAGCTGGCAGAGTATGCTGGTGATACTGGCGCTGCTGTCGATTGTGCTCGGCAATCTGATCGCGATTGCGCAGGTATCGATCAAGCGCATGCTGGCCTATTCGACGATCTCGCACGTGGGCTTCATCCTGCTGGGCGTGTTGTCGGGGCAGGCCGAGGGATATTCTGCATCGATGTTCTATGCGATCACCTACGCATTGACCAGCATGGCGGCGTTTGGTGTGATTCTGGTGATGGATCGAAACGGTGTCGATATTCAGTTACTCACCGATCTGCGCGGCCTGTTCAGACGCAATCCGGTCTACGCGTTTGTCATGATGATCGTTATGGTGTCGATGGCGGGTGTGCCGCCGACGGTCGGTTTTTACGCGAAACTCGTGGTACTGAGTTCGGTAGTGTCGGCCGGTCTGACCTGGCTGGCCGTCGTCGCCGTTGTATTTTCGGTAGTCGGTGCGTTCTATTATCTGCGGGTGATCAAATACATGTTCTTTGACGAGCCAGTAGAACCGCTGCCGGTGCTTGCGCCGCTTGATGTCAGTGCCGGTCTGACCGTCAATGGCGTCGCCTTGCTGATGTTCGGCCTTTTTCCCGGCTGGATCATGGCGGCCTGCATCGCCGCGTTCAGCTAACGCACTCTGGCGATAAAATTTTATCGCCTCAATGCTTGTATTATTGGTGCGGAGCATCTAGAATTCTCTGATCAGTTGCGGGGTGGAGCAGTCTGGCAGCTCGTCGGGCTCATAACCCGAAGGTCGCAGGTTCGAATCCTGCCCCCGCTACCACGTTTTTTCTGAAGGCCCCTCTTAAGGGGCCTTTTTGTTGCCGGATTATTTTTCCGAACAGACGAGCGACTGACAGACTGGATTGATATGCGGCGCGCCCCTGACAGCATCTGGAAGTTTGTTGCACCGGTGGTGACAAACCTGGACTACGAATTCGTCGGTGCCAGCCTCGGTCAGGCAGAGTCTGGTTTAACGTTGCGCGTCTACATCGATGCAGAGGCCGGCGTCACGGTTGACGATTGCGCCAAGGTAAGTCGGCAACTCGGTGATGCACTCGATGTGGAGAATCTGATCGCCGGCGAATACTGTCTTGAGGTGTCGTCTCCCGGGCTCGACCGACCGCTGTTCGGGATAGACGATTTCACCCGGTTTACCGGTAGTGAGGTCAAGTTGAAGATGGCCGTCGCGCAAGAGGGGCGACGAAATTATCGAGGTTTGCTGGATTCTGTGGTCGATCAGTCGGTGGTACTGGAGGTCGATGGCGAGCAGCACCAACTCAGGATCAGCGATATCGAGAGTGCCAGTATCGTGGCCCGTTTTTGAGCGGGTCGGTAGCGGCGCAACTGTGGTGCCAGAGCGCTGCATGCACAGCTAACGCTTGTGGAAGGCATATGATTTTATGAGCAAAGAAATACTACAGGTCGTCGATGCGGTATCCAACGAGAAGGGTGTCGACGAATCCATTATCTTCGAAGCACTGGAGGCAGCACTTGCGTCTGCCAGTCGCAAACGCAGTGGTATGGACATCGAGGTTCGTGTAGCCATTGATCGCGAAACCGGAGATTACCTTACCTACCGGCGCTGGGAAGTGCTGGAGGATGAAGAGGAACAAGAGTTCCCGTTGCGCCAGATGACACTGTCGGCCGCGCGCGAGGACGAACCCGAGATCGCGATTGGCGATTTCGTCGAAGAAGAAATCGAATCGGTAGACTTCGGCCGCATCGCTGCGCAGACCGCCAAGCAGGTCATCGTGCAGAAGGTGCGGGAGGCCGAACGGGCGCGTATCGTCGACGCATTCCAGGACCGGGTGGGTGAGCTGGTGATGGGGATCGTCAAGCGGACCGAGCGCGGCGGTGTCTACATCGATCTTGGCAACAATGCCGAGGCCTATATCCGGCGCGATGAAATGATCCCCCGCGAAGCGGTGCGCACCGGCGATCGATTGCGTGCGTTTCTGCGCGAGGTGGTATCAGAAGCGCGCGGTCCACAACTGTTTGCGACCCGCACCTCGTCTGAGTTTCTGGTCGAGCTATTCAAGCTCGAAGTGCCCGAAGTCGGTCAGGGCGTCATTGAGATCAAAGGGGCGGCGCGTGATCCCGGCAGCCGGGCAAAGATTGCCGTCGAGTCCAGCGATCCGAGGCTCGATCCGGTCGGCGCCTGTGTCGGCATGCGCGGTTCACGCGTGCAAACGGTATCTAACGAACTGGCTGGTGAGCGCGTGGACATTATTCTGTGGAATGAGAACCCCGCGCAATATGTCATCAATGCGATGGCGCCAGCCGAAGTGCAGTCGATCATCGTCGATGAGGATTCCAACAGCATGGATATTGTCGTCGAGACCGAACGCTTGTCGCTCGCCATTGGACGCGGTGGCCAGAACGTGCGGCTGGCGGGTGAGCTGACTGGCTGGGAGCTTAACGTCATGGACGAGAGCACGGCCGATGAGAAGAGTGAAGCCGAAGCTCAGCTTCTGATCACCAAGTTTGTCGAAGAGCTGACCGTCGATGAGGAAGTCGCCACGATTCTGGTGCAGGAGAACTTCACCACCGTCGAAGAGGTCGCCTACGTTCCTGAGCAAGAGCTGCTGGGCATCGACGAATTCGATGAAGAAATAGTTGAAGAGCTGCGAAATCGGGCGCAGGATGCGCTGCTCACCAAGGCGCTGGTGACCGAGCAGAAAATTGAGAGTCTGAATCCATCCGATGAATTACTGGCGATGGAAGGTATCAGTGCCGAACTCGCCGTCGCGATGGCCGAAATTGGTGTCGCTACAGTAGACGACCTGGCTGATTTGTCAGTAGACGAACTGATGGTGATTGAAGACATGGATGAAGAGACCGCGGGCAAACTAATAATGAAAGCGCGCGAGAGCTGGTTCCAGGACGAGGAACAAGTGGTTGAGTCGGGGGCCTGAGCTCCCGGGGGATAAGAGAAACGTATGGCAGAAGTCACCGTTAAACAACTGGCGGCCACGGTAGGCACACCGGTAGACAAGTTACTTGAACAATTCAAGGAGGCTGGCCTGGAAAAGTCGGCAGCCGACGATACGATTACGGACGCTGAAAAAATTCAGTTGCTGACGTTTCTGCGACAGTCGCATGGCGCTGAGAAAAAGGCTGCCGGTGCGAGCAAGATTACGCTGCGGCGCAAGAAGCACAGCGAGCTGAAAGCCGGTGGCAGTGGCAGAAAGACCGTCACTGTCGAGACCCGTGGCAAGCGGACTTATGTCAAGCGCGACGAAGAAGCCAGAGAAGAGCGTATTCGCCAGGCCGAGGCGCGCAAGAAGCAGGCGGAAAAAGATGCCCAGACGCGCGAGATAGACGAAAAGCAAAAGCAGCTTGAAGACATAGAAAAAGCGCAGGAGCAGGCGCGAATCGCCGCTGAAAGGGCGGCGCAGGAAGCACTCAAGGAGGCCGAGGACGCGGTCGAGCAGGAACGACGCGAAGCCGAACAGCAGAAACTGGCCGAGGAGCAGGCGAAGCTTGCTGCCGAGCAGGCCAAACTCGAGGCCGAGAAAGCGGCCGCTGAGGAAGTCAGACGAAAGGCTGAGGAAGAAGAGCAGGCAAAGCTTGCAGAAGAGCAGGCGCGCGAGGCGTCTAATGCCGCCGAGGCCGCAGCGCAGGCTGCCATGGAAGAGGCCCAGCGCATGGCGTTGGCAGAACTTGCCGCCGGTGTCGAAGAAGTCGGACAAAAACAGCAGGCTGCCGCCAAGGCTGCCGCAGACGCCGAGTTGCGGCGTCAGCAGGAAGAGCGGCTGCGCGCCAATCCAG
>CAZYDV010000376.1:0-5681 GCA_964646405.1 uncultured Granulosicoccaceae bacterium
AACCGAGGCTAATTAATAATTGACGATTGCAGGGTCTTGCGTCAAGCTGACTCGTGCGCCGCAGCGAGCGTGCGCTGTGACATTAACTGAACACGCGGAGGGGATATGAAACGAATACTGCGCCGGCTCGTGCTGGCACTGGCGGCAGGAACGGTAGTGACCTTGTCACAGGCCGGCCTGGCTGAAGGCTACCCGGAGAGGCCCATTACCGTGGTGATTCCCTACGGACCGGGTGGTGCTGCGGATCTGTCGGCGCGTCTGCTGGCGGGTAGTGCGCCCAGTTATCTTGGCCAGCCGATACTGCCCGTCAACAAGACGGGTGCGGCGGGTGTAACCGGATCCAACTATGTCCTCAATGCGAAAAAAGACGGCTACACGCTGTTGTCCGCGCGCGTTGGCTCGCAAATGGGTGTGCCGGCGATGAACAAAACCATCCCCTATGGATGGGACGATTTCACCATTATCGGTATGACCGAAATGAATCCGTTTGTGTTGATCGTCGCCGCTGATTCCCCGTACCAGACGTTTGCCGATTTTGAAAAGGCCATCAAGGATGGCGCGGAGCTGACCTACTCTTCAGCGGGCGTCGGCACGTTGCTGCACATTGCCACGGCAGTGATGTCGGATGCGATGGGCGCCGACATCGAAAAACTCACCCACGTACCCTACAAGGGCGGCGGCAAGGCGCGCACGGCGGTGGTAAACGGTCAGGTGGATTTCTCCTGGGGCAATCTGTCGGCATCGATGGGTGCGCTGGAAGGCGGGCAGTTGCGGGCGCTGGCGGTGACCACGCAAGAGCGTTTTGGCGCCATCCCCGATGTACCGACTGCGGCTGAAGTCGGCTATGACACGCTGGAAAAAATCATTGGCTGGAGTGCGGTTTACGGGCCCGCTGATCTGCCGGAAGAGGTCGTTGCCAAATGGAGCGACACACTACAGCAGCTCAAAGATGATCGCGGCTGGCTCAGGCTGACCAAAGGGCTGGGCAATATCGTCAGCATTCGCAGCCCCCAGGAGACTCGCGCATTCGTTGAAGAGCAGTACGGTGTGTTTGATGCTGCGCTCGAAAAGCTTGGCATGACCATCAAATAGCGATCGAACAACTCGCTGATATCGCGCCGGCCAGCGCTCGCGCTGGCCGGGATCAATTAGCCGATAGCGACTGTTATCAAGCGCTGTTTGCCATCTGTGGAGCAGTCAACGTGGGCGCCTGACGGCCGCGTGACGTATAGATGCAGCAGGCCACGCGCAGAAACGACGCAAAGTTCTTCACTTCGCCGTTTTTCTCCAATAATTCCTCGTACAGCACGTTGATGAACCTGGGGGTGCTGACCGCCTCGGCGCCGGCCATCTCATCCAGCAATTGCCAGAATTCATTTTCGAGTCGAATACTGGTGACACAGCCCTGTATCCGTATGGATCGCGACTCGGAGTCGTAGAGCGCCTCGTCGGCGCCTGTGTACAGATTGCACATTTCGTGATTTCCCGTATTGACGCGCTTTCCAGCCTGCCCGCCGCGCGTCGTGCTCGCGTAGTAACTGCATACTACCTACATTTGGTGGGTTGTGCTTAGACTGTCTGCAGTCCCAAACGACAGCAGGTGGCAATGAGCAAAATCATTCACATGATGGTTCGGGTGCTTGAGCTTGATCGTTCGATCCAGTTCTACCAAAAAGCCTTCGATTTGCAGATCTCTAAACGGCTCGATTTCAGTGATTTCTCGCTGGTCTATCTGCGCAACGCAGACAACGATTTTGAAGTGGAACTGACCTGGAACCGCGAGCGCACGGAACCCTACGATCTGGGCGATGGTTACGGCCATTTTGCCGTTTGTGTCGACGACCTTGAGGCCGAGCACAAACGCTTTACCGAAGAGGGATTGCAACCTCGGGATATGGTCAGTTTCGCACCTGACGGTGAGTTGATCGCGCGCTTCTTTTTTGTCGCCGATCCCGACGGTTATCAGATCGAGGTGCTGCAGCGACATGGGCACTATCAGTAGCCATCCCTCGCCCTGCGGGCATCAGGCAATCTGTCTGCAGTAAGGGGTGATATCCCGCCGGCCGATCGGCGGGTGAGTGGTGAGCCGGATGCCGTGTGCCTGGGTGTTCGGTGCAAATCCAATTACCGGAGGAATAACAATGCAACAAACTGTGGTGTTCAGCCGACGTAAATTTCTCAAATCCAGTACCGGGGTACTGGTCGGCAGCCTGGCGGTTAGCCTGGGTAGTGTATCAACGCCCGCGATTGGCGATACCTGGAAGCTTTCGCTCCAGGCGCTCGACAGCGACACCGGCAAGGCGCTGTTGAAGGTCGCCCGGCACATCTTTCCGCACGACACGCTGGATGATGCCGTCTACGCACTGGTGGTCAAGGATCTTGATGCCGCCGCGGCCGATGAGTCGGTCGCGAAGATGCTCACCGATGGGGTGACGCAATTGAACGATGCTGCTGGTGGCAACTGGCTCGACGCATCCGATGATGATCAACTCAAGCTTTTGAGCGCGCAGGTTGACGGGCCGATGTTCGGCAAGGTCAAGGGTACGGCGGTGGTATCGCTGTACAACAACGAGATGGCCTGGGAGCACTTTGGCTACGAGGGCGCCTCGTTCGACAAGGGCGGCTATATCAATCGCGGATTTCAGGATCTGGAGTGGCTGCCACAGCCCCCTGAATCTGCCAGCCCGCCAAAAGCCTAGGAGACGAATAAGATGGCAACAATAGATCTGAACGACGACTCGGCCGTAGTCGTAATCGGTTCCGGCGCCGGCGGTGGAACGCTGGCCAACGAGCTTTGCCAGAAAGGCATTAAAACGGTGTTGCTCGAAGCGGGCAGCATGGAGTCGACTGAATCCTTCGTGAACGATGAGTGGGCGGCATTTGGTCAGTTGTCGTGGCTCGATATGCGCACCACCTCCGGTGACTGGCGGGTGGCGAAAGATTTTCCGAATCTGCCGGCGTGGATCTGTAAGACGGTCGGCGGCAGCACCACACACTGGGCCGGTGCCAGCTTGCGAATTCAGGAGCATGAATTTAAAGCACTGACGCACTATGGCGAAATCGATGGCGCCACCCTGATGGACTGGCCGATCGGGCTTTCTGATCTGGAGCCCTACTACGCCAAAGCGGAAGACAAAATGGGTGTTACCCGTACCAACGGTATTCCCGGGCTGCCAGGCAACACCAACTTTATGGCGATGTATGCTGGGGCGACCAAGCTGGGCTATGAAAATTGTCACACCGGCAATATGGCGATCAACAGCCGGCCACGAAACGGCCGCACATCGTGCCAGCAACTGGGTTTTTGCTTTCAGGGCTGCAAAATGGGGGCGAAGTGGTCGACTCTGTATACAGAGATTCCCGAAGCCGACGCCACAGGCAATCTCGACTTACGTGCCGGCGCGCAGGTACTGCAGCTACAGCATGGTGATGATGGCAAGGTCAACGGCGTGCTCTACGCTGACAAAGACGGCAATCAGTCGCTGCAAAAAGCGCGCGTGGTTTGTGTCGCCGGCAACTCGATCGAAACACCGCGGTTGCTGTTGAATTCGGCATCATCCATGTACAGTGATGGTATGGCCAACTCGTCGGGGCAGGTCGGCAAGAATTACATGCGACATATGACGGGCTCGGTCTACGCGGCATTTGATAAACCCGTGCGGATGTGGCGCGGCACCACCATGGCCGGCATCATCACCGATGAGAGTGGTCACGATACCTCGCGCGGCTTTGCCGGTGGCTACGAGATGGAGACCCTCTCACTCGGCTTGCCATTCATGGCGGCGTTTCTCGATCCGGGTGCCTGGGGCCGTGACTTCACTCGCAAGATGGATGAGTACCAGAACATGGCCGGTATGTGGCTGGTGGGAGAGGATATGCCGCAGGAGAGCAACGCGATCACCTTGCACGAGTCTGAAAAAGATGCGTTTGGTATGCCGGTGCCGAACGTTGAATTCAGTGACCACCCGAACGATATCGCCATGCGCGAGCATGCGTTTACGCAAGGCTCGGAAGTCTACATGGCCGCCGGTGCAAAAGAGGCCTATCGGGTACCGCCCTATCCATCGACGCACAATCTGGGTACGTGCCGCATGAGTGAAAAGGCGTCTGACGGTGTTTGCAATAAATGGGGACAGACTCATGACATTGCCAATCTGTTTATCTCGGATGGCAGTCAGTTCACCACCGGCGCGGCCGAGAACCCAACGCTGACGATCGTGTCACTGGCGATCCGACAGGCGGATCAAATCGCCAAACTGATGACCGAAAAAGCGATTTAGTGTAATGCAATTGGCGGCCTGAATGTTCGGGCCGCCGCAGTTAGACCGTTCTGCCAGATAATGTGCCGGGCAGTAGCGCGGCACCGATTGCCGCGATCAGGGCAGCGGCGGCAAAGATCATGTATAGCAGCGTGAAACTGCCGGTGGCGTCGTACAGGCTTCCGGCAAATCGAACGGTCAGTCCGCCGACGCCCAGCGCCAGAACAAATCTCGCACCGTAGGCAAGCGATCGCCACCGGAACGGCGTGTAGCGCGCCACCAGCATGTTTTCGGCGGCGGCGAATGTGAGATTGAAACACAGCGCAAAAAAGAAAATGGTCACCAGCGTCGTGCCGTTCAGTGATGTCAGCAGTAACAGCGGGGGCAGTGTCAGCAGACTGAAAATCAGATAAATCGCTTTGGCGCTGTATCGATCGGCAAGCCATCCGCCCGCCATACTGGCAAACGACGACAAGCCAATCGCAAGACCTGCGATGGCGCCCAGTTGCGTGTAGTTGCCGGCCAGCGCATCGCCAAGCCCACCCTGAAAGAGCTTCGGCACCGTGTTCATCAGCCCGGTGTAGATCAGACCGTTGCAGGCCATGGTGACGAGCAGGATGTAGAACACGCGTCGGTATGAGCCCGGTTCTGCGGGTGGTTGCGGCGCGCGGTCGGTTTTGGCATCGGCAACATAGCCGCGCCGCCAGCAGATCAGCAGCGCAATACCCGTCATAATCGAGGCGATGCCAGGCAGCACAAACGCGGCGCGCCAACTGACAAGGTCAATCATCACACCGGTGAACAGCGGCGCCAGTGCCGAACCCAGGTTGCCGAACACGCCATTGATGCCCAGCGTCAGGCCCTGCTTTTTTGCATGGGCCACCAGCCAGGCAATACCGACCGGGTGATAGATGGATGCGAACAGCCCCAGCGCCGTCAGGCCGATCAGTAACTCAGTGCGGTTGTTGGCAAGGCCTGTCAGCACGGTCGCGACACCCAGGCCGACGAAAAATATCACCAGCATGCCGACCTTGCTCCAGCGATCGGCAATCCAGCCGGCTGGTAGTGCGCAAAAGCCGTACAGAATCAGTCCCGGGCTCGCCAGGCCCAGCATCTCACCATAGGGGATATCGAAAACGCCGGGCAGAAACAATACGGCCGTGGCGTACAGAATCGTGAAGACGTGGGTGTAGAGATGGCCGGTATTGGCAAACACGATCGCCAGCCGTGAGGTGCGCGCGTCTGGCGCAGCGGAATCCGGGGCGCGAATGATAGGCAACAGTTGATCGCTATAGACGGTCTTGAGGTATTGTGCCACTGGAGAGGTGTGTCGTCACAGGTGCGGGTGGTGTGTTGAAGTGGTGCCTCGCTGACGCGTCGGGTTACCACGGAGGTCGTCAGGAAACCCGATGCGTCAGCGAG
>CAZYDV010000377.1:0-5670 GCA_964646405.1 uncultured Granulosicoccaceae bacterium
CTCGGCTGCTCAGGATCTGGTGCTTGTTTTCGATATCGACGAATGCAATGCAGCGCTTACCGTTGGTGATGGAGTCTCGGAGGTTAACTGCAGGGTTCAAATCAGTGTGTATTCGAATAGCTTAGTTGTCGGCGACAATGTAACTGCGAGGTGAGTGTTGTGCCTGGGTTGAATAGGATCAACGAGAAACTAGATTTTACGGCGGGCGGCCGGGTTCTCTCGTAGGTGTAGTGTTTGGGTTGATGAACCATCGATGCTATTTATTCACTCCCATTAGATGTCCATGCAAATCAGCAATGCCGTCACCCATTCCCATCCGCCCAAACCCCAGTCTGAATTTGTCCATTTGCGTGTCCCGCAACTCAGGCGAATAAATCGTCCTGCGCAAAAACAAAACGCCACTGACTTCAACCAATAATGTGCAGAAAGCCTCAAAACCATCCGATCCTTTGCAGCGTGGAAACGCGATGCAGGAACCGTCGTAGTGCAGCCAATCGAAAAGGTTTGGATGGCGGGAAAAGAAGACGTCCGATTTGGGAAGGTTTCCGTCGATGAGTGAGCAGTTTCGGGCCGGTATCTTTTTTCTGTTTCAGTGCGATCAGATTGAGTTGTTCGCGGGGGCAGGCTGGGCGCTAAGCCAGTTATCTCACCTGTGACGGCGCCTGCCGGTCTTGCCGCGGCCAGATGCTCTCTACTCCCATCGGATTGAGCGCCCATGAGTCGGGTCCGGGCCTTCCCGGCCCTAGGGGTCAACTGGCGCAGGCAATCCGCTGCGATTGTTGCTGACGGGGTGTGTCTGACGAGGTGTGTCTGCAGGTGCAGGTGCAGGTGCAGGTGCAGGTGCAGGTGCAGGTGCGCCAGAGTACCCTGGCCACCGGTCGTTCGGGAAAGACCGATTTTCTCGCCGGCTGATACCTGTTGTCCCATCTGCACATCGAGGCCATTCATGTATATGCACTAGGTGTGATCGATCTCGCCGTTGGGTGCAATATGCTCTATCTGGACTCTCATGTCTGGTGCTCTAACCAGCACCGGACAGCCGGGTACGTCGACGGTTCCAGTTGACGGGATCTGGCCGGCTGCGACTGCGAACAGGGTTGTGGCACCCGGTAGCAGCCCGTCGATGCCTTCGTGCGTGTCAACCCAAATACATCAACCCCAACCACCACTCGTGCTCCTCGCCAGGTGAGCTGATAGCCGTTGGTATCGGAAAGTGCATTCGGGCGAGCTTGATCGAAAATAGCTGAGCCGGGCGTATTCCCCGCTAAAAGGTTTGACGAAAAATGGTAGCGTTGGGCCCCCTTAGACGGACTGGGTGTAGGTTCATGCTCCAGTGCTGGCCCGTTAATATTGAGCTAAGCGATGGTAAGGAGTGGTGGGAGGAGACCTCCGGTCCACGAACAAGTTTGAGCGGCTGTATGAAAGACTGGTAAGCGATCCCATTGCGCCGTAGGTTGCAAAGCATCCAAATTTCTGTTGCGCCGCTGAGCCAGTGGGGTAGAGCAGGCTGGTACTTCTAGGCCTATGGCGCAGGCGTGACAGGCTACGGCAGCAGTTCTTCGAGCAATCCGCGTGTGCTCGTTTGAGGAAACTCTGTCAGCAGTTTCGAGAGGTATCGATGCAGATTATGACTGTTCGCCCGGCGGTCTCGATCACGCTCTGGATCATGGCGCTCGATTTGGCACCGTCTCGTCTATCAATGAATAAGTAGTTCCTGGCTGCATGGCGATGGTCCTGGCCGCAGATGACGTGACGTCGGGCTTGTCAGGCCAACGAAGGTCGGGCCATACCTGCGCAGCATTTTCTTGTGCATTTTCCGGCAGCGCATAGATACCTGGATCGATTGGTCAACTAAAGTCAAGCACCTGTTCGAGATCCTGATAGTTATAATCCCCGATCGCACTTGCGGTTGTCATTTCACCTTTGACAACCCCGGTTGCGGCTGGAGAGAAACGTTTGCGGTGGCAAAATTTACCGGTTATTCTTGCCAGGGATACCAGCTGAACTAATCGGGCGACGCGACGAATCCACCCGACCTGGACGGTACGGGCCCTGGAACAAGGTGGTCATCGCTGCGATCGGCAAAGAGATGCGTCCATCTCAACTGGAAACTGTTAGAGTACACGCGCTCAAGTCACATCACAGCTTCACGTCGCAGTGGGGAACAGTGATGAGATTCAACTTGTCGCGTGGTCCACAATTCGGTGCACAATCAAGCGGTTACACTTGGGCGCTGTTGCAAGGAATTGGCGCGATAAGCGGGCGTACCGATATCGGTACGCCTGGAAACTAACAAGCCGGCGTCATGACCGGTTACACGAGGAGATCAGCCGATGGCGTCAGCCGCTGACCATTCAGCGCAGGCATTCAGTGCGGACATCAGGGCCAAAGGGGACACTACCTTCCCGCGGCTGCTCGCGGAACACACGCGCATACGCCCCAACCGCGCCGCTATCCGGGAAAAGCACCTCGGGATCTGGCAGACACTCACCTGGTCTGAATTCGACGCGTTGGCACGTGAATTTGCCGGCGGACTGGCTGAACTCGGTGTGAAACGTGGCGACAACGTGGCGGTAATCGGCGACAACCGTCCGCGACTGTACGCCGCAATGATGGCAATCCAGATGCTGGGGGCGATACCCGTGCCGTTGTACCAGGATGGCGTCGCCGCCGAGATGGTGCACTTCTTTAACAACGCAGAAATGGCGCTGGCGGTGGTAGAAGACCAGGAGCAGGTCGACAAGTTGATGGAGATTCAACCCCAGTGTCCGGTGCTCCAGACCATTGTCTATGACGACCCGCGCGGCATGCGCGATTACACTGAAGAATTCCTGGTCTCCGGCGACGCTCTGCGCGAACGAGGCCGGGCCTTCAATGGGCAAAATGCTTCTTACGTGCAGGATCAGATCGATGCCGCCAGTCCGGATGAGGCGGCTGGTATGTTCTCGACCTCAGGTACTACCGGCGTGCCGAAAGGCGTTGTGCATACCCACCGCAGTCTGATCACAGTGTCGCGGGTTGCATCGGAATTTGAGGGGCTGACCGACCGGGAAGAGACATTGGCCTACATGCCAGTGGCCTGGATCGGTCAAAACATCTTCTCTTACGGACAATGGTTTGTGAACGGTTATGTGGTCAACTGCCCGGAGTCGGCAGAGACCATCGCGACGGATCTGCGCGAGATCGGCCCGACCTACTACTTTGCGCCTCCGCGAGTGTTTGAGGGTCTGTTGACACAAGTGACCATTCGCATGCAGGACGCGTCGACATTCAAGCGCCGCATGTTCGAAAAGTACATGCAGGTTGCTCGTGATGTCGGAGAGCGCATTATCAACGGCGATACCAGCGTCAGCTTCGGCGAAAAACTCAAGTATCGAATCGGCGATTTTCTGGTTTATGGTCCGCTGCGCAATGCACTCGGTTTCAGTAACGTAAGACTTGCCTACACGGCAGGCGAGGCCATCGGTCCCGATCTGTTTACCTTCTATCGCTCGCTGGGGATCAACCTCAAACAACTGTACGGACAGACTGAAACCGCTGTTTTCGTCTGCGTTCAGCCCGATGGAGAGGTGCGTGACGACACCGTTGGACCGGTTGTCGACGGCGTTGAGGTGCGCACTGATGATTCCGGTGAGATTCTCGTGCGCAGCCCTGGCTTACTGCGGGAATACTACAAAAATCCGGAAGCGACCGCCCAAGCCAAGGACGCAGAGGGCTGGTACCGCACGGGCGACGCAGGTTTTATCGACAACGATGGTCACCTGAAGATCATCGACCGCGCCTCCGATGTTGGCAAACTGGCCAATGGGGAGATGTTTGCCCCCAAATACATTGAGAACAAGTTGAAGTTTTTCCCCTACATCAAGGAGGCCGTGGCAATCGGCGATGGCCGCGACCGCGTGATGGCGATGATCAACATCGACTTTCCCGCCTGCAGCAATTTTGCCGAGCGCTCAAACCTGCCTTTTGCCGGCTACATCGATCTGGCCAGCCGCGACGAAATCTACCAGATGGTCGCTGACTGTGTTAACCAGGTGAACCAGGATCTGGCCAGCGACTCGATGATGTCCGCGTCGCAGATCCACCGCTTTTTGATCCTGCACAAGGAACTCGACGCCGATGATGGCGAGCTCACGCGCACCAGTAAGGTTCGCCGAGGCTTCATCGCCGATCGCTACAAACCACTGATTGACGCCCTGTATGGCGGCAAGAGCGACGAACACATCTCGACTGAGGTAACCTTTGAAGACGGCCGTAAGGGCGCGGTCTCAGGGCACGTCAAGATCCGTGACGCCCAGTTGGCTGAGGTAACAGCATGAGTGCGGAGCAGGAAATACTGCTTGACGTTAAAGACATCTCTTTGTCTTTTGGCGGCGTCAAGGCGATTACAGATGTTTCGTTCAATGTGATGAAGGGCGAAGTGCGCGCGATAATCGGCCCCAACGGTGCCGGCAAGACGTCGATGCTCAACTGTATCAATGGTTTTTACCACCCTCAGGTCGGCACGATCAGTTACAAGGGTGAGGTGCGCAAGGCGATGCGCCCCTACGTAGCCGCCAGCCAGGGCATTGCGCGCACATTTCAGAACGTCGCGCTGTTTCGCGGTATGACCACGCTGGACAACATCATGTCGGGTCGAACGTTGCGCATGAAGCGTGGCTTTTTCTGGCAGATGTTTCGCCGCGGCCCGGCGCTCGCCGAGGAGGTTGAGCACCGCAAGCGGGTTGAGGAGATCATCGACTTTCTCGAAATCCAGGCAATCCGAAAGACACCGGTTGGCAGATTGCCCTATGGCCTGCAGAAACGGGTCGAGTTGGCGCGTGCACTTGCCATGGAGCCCGAGCTATTGCTGCTCGACGAGCCCATGGCCGGTATGAACCAGGAAGAAAAAGAAGATATGAGTCGATTCATCCTCGACGTCAACAACGAGTTTGGTACCACGGTTACGTTGATCGAGCACGACATGGGCGTGGTGATGGATCTGTCCGATCGTGTCGTTGTGCTGGATTACGGTAAGAAGATAGCCGATGGCACGCCGGAAGAAGTCCAGAACGACCAGACTGTCATCGATGCCTACCTCGGCGTCTCACACTAGGAGCGGTTGATGGAATTGCTGCATTCAATATTCATCGGCCCGTTCGCCGACATGTTCAGCGACCTGAGCTTTCTCATCCAGGTACTCTGGGAGGGATTTGTTCAGGGTACCTTGTATGCGCTGATCGCTCTGGGTTTCGTCTTGATATTTAAAGCGTCTGGCGTCTTCAACTTCGCACAGGGCATCATGGTTGTGTTTGCGGTGCTGGCACTGGTGGGGCTGTACGAGGCCGGCGTGCCGGCCTGGCTGGCTTTGATTTTGACTATCGGCATTATGGGTCTGCTGGCTATCGGCATCGAGAGAGTGGTATTGCGGCCGTTGGTGAATCAACACGACGCGATTCTGCTGATGGCAACCATCGGTCTTGCACGTTTCCTGTCCGGCGCTGGTCAGTTCATTTTCGGCGGCGAAAACAAGGCCATGATTACCGAAGAACTCGGACTGCCGACCGGTTCATCCGAAGCCGAGATGTTCGGCGGTGTCGTTTTCTTTGAACATCTCGATATAGCCGCCGTCATTATTACCGGGCTGCTGGTCGCGGCGTTGGCGGAATTTTTCTCCAAAACCCGGATTGG
>CAZYDV010000378.1:0-5669 GCA_964646405.1 uncultured Granulosicoccaceae bacterium
ACATTATTATTCAACAGTTAACTCGGTAGGAGACGGCGGGCAGTTGTCGGGGGTGACAGGCCGCCTGGATCACCAGGGTAATCCGCCGCCTGGCGCGGGGATCGTCGGCGTATCCGTGCTCGATGCACGATGTGCGCCGATCATAGCGCACATCACCGCACCGGATTGGCGACATTACCCGCGTGCGGTGAACAAGTGTTGTGACGTTTTCGCTACCGCCTGACCACTGACCGGGGCACCAGGACGTGGAGATGCGGTTTTTCAGGCACTCACACTCGCCGCCAGACTTTCAATCGACTGTGGCTTGTCGATTGCGTAGCCCTGCAGGTAGTCGACCCCGAGTCCAGCCAACTGGTGACTGATCTCGGGGCTTTCGACAAATTCGGCAATCGTTTTCATACCCATCGTTTTGCCAATCTCGTTGATCAGCCGGACCATCGCCAGATCCTGCGCATCATCGATAATATCCCTGACGAATACACCATCTATCTTCAGATAATCGAAGGGCAGACTCTTCAGGTAGGCCAATGACGAAAAACCACTGCCAAAATCATCGAGTGCGAGTGAGCAGCCCCGCGCGTGCAACTCGGCCATCAGTGTTTTTGCATGATTCAGGTTGGCGATAGCCGAGGTCTCTGTCACCTCGAAACACAATTTGCACGCCGGCACGTGGCTTCGATCCAGCACCGCGGGCAGCCAGCCTAAAAACTGCTCATCGCCAAGCGACTGTCCCGACAGATTGATCGAACACCGCGTGCTGTTGGCGAGCACCGCGGCGTGTTGTTCGAGGTAGTGCAGCGTCGCCTCCACCACCCAGCGATCGATGCGAGACGCCAGATCAAAGCGCTCGGCGATCAGCAGAAAACGCCCTGGCGGCAAGAGTGCTCCATTGGCATCGAGCATGCGCACCAACACTTCAAAGTGGCCGCCCCGATTGGCAGCGCCGTTGACGGGTCGAATCTCCTGCGTGAAGAGGACGAAGCGGTCATTGCTCAGCGCCGAGGTAATCTGGTTGACCATCTGCATTTCCTCGCGGCGTCCCGCCAGTTCGTGATCGTCCGGGCGATACACATGGACACGGTTTCGACCGGCATCCTTGGCGGCGTAGCAGGCAGTGTCAGCGTCGGCCAGTGCCGCAGTAGCGCTGCGCGTATTGTGGTCGAGCGCGACAATGCCGATACTGATCCCGACACTGAAAATCCGACCCTCCCAGACGAATCGAAAGGCACCAATGGCTTTTAACAGTTTTGCCGTGACCCTTGCCCCCTGCTTGACCGAGCAATGGCGCAGCAACAGCGCAAATTCATCGCCGCCCAGTCTGGCCAAGGCATCACCCTGGCGTACCTGTTCGCGCAACAACTTCGCAATTTGCCGCAACAATTCGTCACCGGCAATGTGTCCACAGGTGTCGTTCACCACTTTGAACTGATCCAGATCCAGGTAACACAAACAATGGGTGCTGTCGCTGTTCGTCACCGCTGCAACCGCATCGCACAGACAATCGTCAAACTGACGGCGATTCATTAGCCCGGTCAAGTCGTCTGTGGTTGCCTGTCGCAGCAATTCCGACTTCAGCGCTGCCTGTTCTGTCACATCGCTGAAAACCATTACCGCACCACGCGCAGGCGACCCCGGCTTAATCATTAGCGGGCAGACCTGGCATTCCAATGTTCGCGCCTGGCCGGCCGAGTCGACCATTTGCAGATTGCAGTCGTACGGGCGACCGTCGTTGATTGTTGATTTAATCACACCCGAATCCAGCGGCGCGTCGCGCACCGGATCGCGAGCCTTGAATACTTCTTCCAGCGGCCTGCCTGCCACATCGGAAGCTGCCAGACCACAGTACGTGAGCGCCGCATTGTTCATGTAGGTCACCTTGCCGTCAGCGCCAGTCGTCACAACCCCGTCGGTGATCGATGCTAACGTGGTCTCCGCTCTGACCTTTTGCTCTGTCACCTCTGCAAACGCAGTTTTTAATCGTACGCGCATCGACTCCACCGATGACGCGAGCTCCCCCACCTCGTTGGAACAGCTTGTGTCAATGAATACATTAAATCGCCCGCCGGCGATTCGATTGGCAGCATCTTTAAGTTGCAACAATGGTTTTACCATCACCCGCAGAAACAATTGCAATGCGCCAAAAACGACAAGTAAGGTGAGAAGGCCCAGTGGAATAATTCTGATCAATTGGCTTCCCAGCGA
This sequence comes from uncultured Granulosicoccaceae bacterium, assembly GCA_964646405.1. GTDB lineage: Bacteria > Pseudomonadota > Gammaproteobacteria > Granulosicoccales > Granulosicoccaceae > CAKZSB01. The sequence goes on from CAZYDV010000378.1 coordinate 2,203, forward strand.
ACTGAGATAATCTGACAGTGGCACGAAAACCCCGACACGCCAGGCCAGATCAACACTTTCACCAAGCGGCAGTACCTTGAGCAGCCCACGGCGATCATCGATAGTGGCATGGTTTTCATAGACCTCTTCAATCGATGTAATCCCCCTCGAAAATCGGTGAGATACTGAAGAATTTGCCACGCTGCCAATCGATCTGAAACCACATCGGCGGCCGGCATGTGATCGCCAATGAGTTCGCCGTTGCGATCGGTCAGCAGCACCGCCGTGTTTTCGCTAACCGGAAGCTGCTCCAGAAACTGGCTGATCCTCGACAGCAGTAAATCCACACCGACCACGGCCTCCAGCTGTCCGCGCGCATTGCGGATGGCCAGCGCCCAGGTCATCACCGGCTGGCCGGTATGTGCGTCGCGATACACAGGCGTCCAGATTGATTCGGTACTGGCCACCGCCTGCTCAAACCAGGGACGTTGAGTCGCGTCAAATCGCTCCCCCGCTTCCAGCAACGTGTCCGTAGCACCGTCACTACTGACTGTATGTTTGTTGAGCTTACCGTCCGTATCCGGTGACGCATGCAGTACGTACCAGCTTGCCGCGCCGTCGCGCAAGTCAGAATCAAGCGCTGACAGCACCCCACGCTGATCTGCGATGTAGACGCCACTGACGCCGTAGTCTGCGTTGCGTTGCGGTAGTTGAAAGAAAAAACGGGTCAGTGAATCCCGGTCATTCAAATCGATATAGTCGGCACGCAACGCATTCTGAACCGACTGACCGATGATCGCGGGTGTACCGAGGAAGCGGCGGATTTCCAAAGTCGCCTGGCGAATGGTCGCATTGGCGCCATCGGTGACTACCCGGGAGACAATACGATTACCGCTGCTGATCAGCAACCAGGCGGCCGATACGAGCGACAGCAGCAACAGCACACAAAACACTTTTGCCAGTAGCTTCTGGACTGGGATATTGCCGAAGTATTCTTTTAAGAGCGAGTCCATTCACATTATCCCGTCAGCGGCGTACTGGAATGTTCGTTTGCAACAGTAAAACCAGCTGCACCCGCGAACATGGTGAACCATTCCGACGTTTTACCGGAAGTACCCGAACGCAATTTATTCTCCCAAAAAACAGTCTATCCGCTGGCGACACTGGTGTATGGCGCCATGCAAACTATAAGAATGAGTCGATTGATCAAAGGGGCTGATTACTATAGCGATTCTCGTAAAACGATCGCCAGTTGTGTTCACTGATTGAGGCTGAGCGCTTTGAACAACCGCCTCTGCGGGAACTCGTCAGTTGGCGCGCAACTGCGTTAAAGCGATTAATTAAGGGATCAATCGCCACCCCGGACATTGTCCGCGAGCATCACGCCACGCTATGGCCTGACGGTTCACCAATTGACGAACTCTCAAACTACAATTTGAACGCTGCAGAAAAATAGCACCCAACGGTGTGCGGCATAAGCAAACAAATGTAAAAAAAGACACACTCAACAGCGCAGCTGACGGACACAGCCATTGACCATCACGCGGCAAACTCTCGTACCACCTGACCGGCGTTCAACCCGGTGCGCTTGCCGTTATGCATCGATAGCTGTCCGTTAACCAATACGTGGGCAATCCCCGATGCGTAGCGACGCGGGTGTCGGGCAGTAGCGTTGCTGGTAATACTGGCCGAATCGAACACACAGATATCCGCGTGATAGCCGACCTGCAGCCGTCCGCGTTTTTCAAGGCCGAGCCGATCAGCCGGTATTGATGTGAGCTTGCCTATACCTTCGGCCAGACTGAGCACGCCGCGATCACGAACGTAGTGTTGCAGAAAACGGGCGGCCCAACCATAACCACTGAGTGAACCGATGTGATCCTTCAACACGCCGTCGTTGGCAATCGCCACCGTGTCGGAAATGACGGCACATTCCGGTTGTTGCAGACAGAGATCAAGATCGCGGTCGCGAAAGGATCGAGAAGACCACATAGCCGACATCAGATCCCCGGCCTCTTCAAGCAGAATATCGAGCACGGCGTCGTAGGGATCGACACCGCGCATGCGACCGATTTCGGCCAGATCGGCGCCGACAATATCTTTGTTGACGGTCGCGTTAATCAATACGATATCCTGCCAGCGCCGCGCCTTGACCAACAGCCACATCGGCTGCGGATTAGCTTTGATTTTTTCGCGATCGTCTGGATTTGACAGACGTTTTAGTACTTCATCGATGCCACCGGCCTGCGCCCACTTTGGCAAAATAGCCGCCATCAGCGTATGCGCCCAGTCGTGCGGGATGATATCGAAGGCAATGTCAGCGTCGTGCTTGCGGGCAAGCTCGATCATCTCCAGCGTGAGTTCCATTGCGTAATCAGGCGCACCGTATTTTGGCTGGATGTGGGAAATCCGCAAGCGCGCACCGGATTGCCGGGCAGTGGCTATTGCCTCGGCAAAACCCAGATCGTAGTGGGTATCGCGATTGCGTACGTGGGTGGCATAGAGTCGGCCACGTTTGGCGGCGACCTCGCACAGTGGCACCAGGTGTTCGGGTGCTGCCAGAATACCGGGAAAGTACTCGAGCCCCGAGGAAAATCCACCGGCCCCCTCATCGAACGCCTGCTCTATCAATCGCGCCATTTCCAGTATTTCGTCCGGCTCACCGGCGCGCAGCTCGTCGCCCAGCACCGCACGGTGAATGGTGCCGTGCCCGACAAAGGCCATGACGTTAACACCGAGTCCACCGTCACCCAGTGCATCGAGATATTCACCGAAACTGTGCCAGTGCGCATGATCGGCCGCGCCCGTGTACCAGGGTGAGACCAGGCGAATGACATCGTGGGAACAGACCGGTGCGCAGCTGACCCCGCACTGGCCGACTACCTCGGTGGTTACCCCCTGATGCACCTGGCTCTCGGCGCGCTTGTCGGCGATCAGGGTAAAATCCGAGTGGGTGTGCATATCGACAAAACCCGGTGCCACGGTCAAGCCACTGACATCGATGACCTGAGTCGACTCGCTTGCTTCGAGTTGCCCGATATCATCAATCAGGCCGTCGCTTATGGCTATATCTGCCACCATCCCCGGTGCGCCCGTACCATCAAATACCTCACCACCTTTGAGTATCAGATCGAACACCAGTGCCTCCTATTTTGCCTCACCGTAAAACCAGTTCGGTAGAAAAAGTGCCAGATCAGGAATTACGATCAGAATCAACATGCCGACGATGTAGGGCAGAATAAACGGCAGTACAGTAACCGAAATCCGCTCCAGCGATATGCCCGATATTCTCGCAGCGACCGTCAGATTGGCACCCAGCGGTGGTGTTAAGAACCCAATCTCGCAGGTGATCACTGTGAAGATGCCAAAAAACACCGGGTCTATACCGAGCGAGGTCACCAGCGGCAGTGCACGAACCACCATTCCCAGGAGCCATCATATGGATAACCAAGGGCCAATTTAGCAGCAGGCATAGCAAAACGTGACTT
>CAZYDV010000379.1:0-5665 GCA_964646405.1 uncultured Granulosicoccaceae bacterium
AAGCCTGCAACCCGTGTGCAGCCAAAGCCTGCAACCCGTGTGCAGCCAAAGCCTGCAACCCGTGTGCAGCCAAAGCCTGCAACCCGTGTGCAGCCAAAGCCTGTAACCCGTGCGCAGCCAAAGCCTGCAACCCGTGTGCAGCCAAAGCCTGCAACCCGTGTGCGGCCAAGGCCTGTAACCCGTGCGCGGCCAAGGCCTGCAACCCGTGTGCAGCAAAGAGTAACTAGTTAATCAGTAACCACCTGCGTCGCTCGGCGACTAACTCGTCGGGCGCGCAGGCAGTCGCGGACAGTCGACTTTGAAGCACACTCGGATCGCTTGCCAGTGCCCTGCGCGGCGAGGGTTGGATCGCGATGGCGATCTGCGCCGGTTTTGGCGACAATAGCGCATACCTGCTAAACAACACACTGTCATGAGCAACGAAGCCCTGCCCGGACGTGCGGATTACGCGCATTTTCTGCCGATCCAGACGCGGTGGAACGACATGGACAAGTACGGTCATGTAAACAACATGATCTACTACGGCTATTTCGATACCGTCGTTACCGACTATCTGGTGCGCAATGCGGCGCTCGATACCAGTGATTCGCCGGCTATCGCGCTGGTTGTGCAAAGTCATTGCAACTACCATGCGCCCCTGTCGTTTCCAGACGTGATCGAATGTGGCCTGCGGATTGGAAAGCTTGGCAACTCCAGCGTGCGATATGAAATCGGGGTATTCGGCTCGAATCAGCCTTCAATTGCTGCCGATGGCTATTTCATTCACGTTTTTGTTGATCGGCAGTCGCGCCGACCGACATCGATTCCGGACAATATTCGAAACGCGCTGTTGCCGTTGGTGCGTAACTGAATCGAAAGGCAAACCCGATGTGACAGCGAGGCGCGAATACCGATGGCCTCACCTTGCTAACACCGTGTTACCGTTACGGAGATCGTTGGAGTTTGCGTAAGGCGTAACAGCGGTATACGCCTGAGTGCTTATTACGATTGGACCTTGCTCACGCGGCGGGCTTCCAGCACGCGCTTCGATTAGCCGCAGGGTAACCCGACGCGTCAGCGAGGCAGTCATACGCTAACCCGACGCGTCAGCGAGGCGCGAGCACCGAAGGACTGACCTTGCTGACGCCGCGGGTTACCAGCGCGGAGATCGTTGGAGTTTGCACAAGGCGTGGCAGCGGGATACGCCTGAGTGCTTATTTCGATTGGGCCTTGCTCACGCGGCGGGCTTCCAGCACGGGCTTCGATTAGCGGCGAGGTAACCCGACGCGTCAGCGAGGTAATCACACGGCAACCCGACGCCTCAGCGAGGTGCGTCAGCCGGGTTGCCGGCCCTGCTCACGTGGTGGATGCTGCGCTTTAATCCACCTGCCAGGTGTCATTGCCGTGGATCAACGCATTCAAATCGGCGCGCGCCAGCGGCTGATAAGGCACCCCGTTCGACAGCGCGGTGGTGTAGTCGATAGCCGGAGCACAATAGATCACGCCCAGCACGACTGGCAGGCCCGCTTTTACTTCTGTCAGCGCGTGGGCGTGCATCAGATTGGTTTCATCGTGCACGGTGGCAAGCGATGTGACGTCGCCATCGGCTGCGGTTATGACCTTAAAACCCGCCTGGTCCTGATCGAATATCAGCCCTTTTTCCTGCTCGTTGCCGAACAGCATCGGTTCACCGTGTTGTAGTTGAATCGTGCTGTCTGCGGTACGTTTTTTATCGGCAATGTCACCCCAGACGTTGTCGTTATAAACAATGCAGTTCTGGAAGATCTCAACCAGTGATGCGCCCTTGTGGGCATGCGCGCGTTCCAGCATTTGTGGCTGGTGGCGTTGCAGTGTGTCAGCGGTACGGGCGACAAAACGCGCGCCGGCACCCAGCGCGAACTTCGCTGCATTGACGGGGGTATCGACCGAACCTGACGGGGAAGACGGCGACAAGGTGCCGATGCCTGAGGTGGGCGAGTACTGGCCTTTGGTCAAACCGTAAATCGCGTTGTTGATCAGCAAAAGATTGAGATCGACGTTGCGACGCAGCGCATGCAACAGGTGATTGCCACCGATGGACAGAAAATCGCCATCGCCGCCAACCACCCAGACATCGAGTTCAGGGTTGGCGATTTTAAGCCCGGTGGCCACCGCCGGTGCGCGGCCGTGAATGGTGTGAAAACCATAGCTGTTAACGTAGTACGGAAAGCGTGCCGCACAGCCGATACCGGAGATCATCGCCACTCGATGTGGCGGTGTGCCAATCTTTGCCAGCGTGCTGCGGACCGCCTTGAGGATCGCGTAGTCTCCACAGCCCGGGCACCATCGTACATCCTGATCGGTGGTGAAATCTGCGGCTTTGAATTCGACGCCCATCAGACATGCTCCGTTTGCAGACACGCCAGTGCCGCCATGCGAATACGGGCCACCTTGAACGGCTTGCCCGACACTTGTGTCAATGATTTCGCGTCGAGCAGAAACTCGGCTCGCAGCAGGCGGTGGAGCTGACCACTGTTCATCTCGACGACCAGGATCTGATCAAAACGCTGTAACAGTGCAGGCAGATCAGCGGGCAGCGGATTGAGGTTGCGCAGGTGAATGTGCGCGACGCTGTGCCCGGACTTGCACAGTTCGTTCACCGCGCCGTGGATCGCACCATAGGTAGAGCCCCAGCCGACGATCGCAAGAGAGCCGGACTCGACCCCGCGCTCAACCGTGGTGGCCGGCAGACTGTCGGCAATGCCGGCAATTTTCTCTGCCCGGTAGTTTGTCATTTGCTGGTGATTGTCCGGATCGTAAGAGATATGTCCGTCGCCATCGCCGCGTTCGATGCCGCCAATGCGATGCATAAGCTCTGGCGTACCCGGCACTGCCCACTGGCGTGCCAATGTTTTATCGTCTCGAGCGAAGGGTTGATAGCGGTTGGCATCGGGTTGTTGATCAACTTGCAAATCGGGTAGTGATTCGACTTCGGGCAAGCGCCACGGTTGCGCCGCATTGGCCAGATAGCCATCGGCCAGCACAATTACTGGCGTCATGTAGGTGGTGGCAATGCGCGTGGCTTCCAGCATGGCGTCAAAACACTCTGCCGGTGTGGCCGGTGCAATCACCGCACAGGGTGATTCGCCGTGACGCCCGTGCAGGGCCATCAGCAGGTCGGCTTGCTCGGCTTTGGTCGGCATGCCGGTAGACGGACCCGCGCGCTGCACATTGACGACGATCAGCGGCAATTCGGCAGCAACCGCCAGACCCAGTGCCTCGCCCTTGAGCGCAAGCCCCGGCCCGGATGAACCGGTCACGCCCAGTGAGCCTCCCCACGAGGCGCCAATGGCGGCAGTGGCGGCAGCGATTTCGTCTTCGGCCTGAAACGTCACGGCACCTTTGCCCTTCAACTTCGCAAGCCCGTGCAAAAGACTGGAAGCAGGTGTAATGGGGTAAGAGCAATAGACCACTTTCAGACCGGAGCACGCGGCCGAGGCGGCCAGCCCCAGCGCCATCGCATCGATGCCGGTGATCGATCGATAGGTGCCAGGCTGCATGTCGGCGACCGCGGCGTGGCTGGCACTGGCGGCGTCCAGTTCCATGGTTTCGCCATAGTGGTAGCCGGCGTTCAGTGCTGCAGCGTTGGCGGCGGCGATTGGTGGATTGCTGCCAAACTTGTTATCGATCCACTGGCGGGTCTGATCGGGATTGCGATCAAACAGCCAGTACACCAGCCCCAGCGCCCAGAAGTTGCGCGCCTGATCGGCCTGCTTTTTGGTCACGCCAGCGTCGGTGGTGGCCTCGGCGCAGAGGCGGCTGATATCGATCGCCTCGACCCGATAGCCGTCGAGTTGATCATCTTCCAGCGGGTTGTCGCTGTAACCGGCTTTTTGCAGGTTGCCCTTTTTGCCAAACGACACCGCGTCGACGATCAGCAGGCCACCCTTTCGCAGGGACTGCAGATTGGTTTTCAGCGCTGCCGGATTAAAGGCGACGAGCACGTCGACTTCATCGCCGGGAGTGACGACGAACGGACCACCAAACTGAATCTGGTAGGACGAGACCCCATAGGTGGTGCCGACCGGTGCGCGGATCTCAGCCGGAAAATCAGGGAAAGTGATGATGTCGTGGCGATTGCGCGCAGAGGACCCGGCAAACAATCCGCCGAGCAGTTGCACACCGTCACCGGAGTCGCCACTGAAGCGCACCGCGACGCGTCCGGTTGCCTCGTGTCTGCTTGCGCTGGCACTGGCAGTCATATGTGTCGGCCTATGATCGCAGGTGCGGCAATGGCACCCTGGAGATCAGCTGCCACCAGGCTTTTCTGAAAAGTATTGTTTTTTGTCTGTGACATCTTTCCACTGTTCCGCATCTTCTGGGACCTTGCCAATTTCGGTAATGTTCGGCCAGATCTCGGCGTACTTGGCGTTGAGTTCCAGCCAGTATTCGAGTCCGTCCTCGGTGTCGTCTTTAATGGCTTCAACCGGGCATTCCGGTTCGCACACACCGCAGTCGATACACTCGTCCGGGTGAATGACCAGCATGTTTTCACCCTCGTAGAAACAGTCCACCGGGCAGACTTCAACACAATCCATGTGTTTGCATTTGATACAGTTCTCATTGACGACGTAGGTCACAAGGCAACTCCTTTGGATGCATTGGGCTAACAGATGATCGCGTCGAACAGTCATTCAAGACGGTTAAAATCGCCCGTCAAACTTGTTAGTATACTAACGAATTTCCACCGTGCGTCGCAACAGCGAAGTGTGGTGTCACCAGCAGGAAAATCAACGATATGGCCAGCAAAAACCGCTTTGTTTGGGAAGATCCCTTCCTCCTCGATGATCAGCTCGACGAAGAAGAGCGATTGATCGTCGATAGTGCACGCAGTTACGCACAGGAAAAACTGCAGACCCGCGTGTTGCAGGCGTATCGCAACGAAAACACCGATCGCGAGATTTTCAACGAGATGGGTGAACTTGGGCTGCTCGGCGTCACCACCGAAGAACAGTATGGTGGCGCCGGCGCCAGTTACGTTATGTACGGCCTGATCGCGCGTGAAATTGAGCGTGTCGACTCGGGCTATCGCTCGATGAACAGCGTGCAGTCCTCCCTGGTGATGTATCCGATCGGCGCCTACGGCAGTGAGGCGCAGAAACAGCGCTATCTGCCAAAACTTGCCAGTGGTGAGTGGGTCGGTTGCTTTGGGCTGACGGAACCCGACGCAGGCTCTGACCCAGCAGGCATGAAAACCCATGCCAAAAAAACCGCCGATGGCTACATCCTGAACGGCAGCAAAATGTGGATCAGCAATGCGCCAATTGCCGATGTGTTTGTGGTCTGGGCTAAATCCGAAGACCACGGCGGTGCGATTCGCGGCTTTGTGCTTGAGAAGGGCATGAACGGTCTGTCGGCACCGAAGATCGAAGGCAAGCTCAGCCTGCGCGCATCAGTTACCGGCGAAATCGTCATGGATAGCGTCGAAGTGTCCGAGGAACATCTGCTGCCAAACGTCACCGGTCTGAGTGGACCGTTTGGCTGCCTTAACCGCGCGCGCTACGGGATCTCATGGGGGGCGATGGGGGCCGCTGAGTTCTGCTGGCACGCCGCGCGCCAGTACACGCTGGATCGCAAGCAGTTTGGCAGACCGCTGGCAGCGACCCAGCTGGTGCAGAAAAAACTGGCCGACATGCAAACCGAAATC
>CAZYDV010000380.1:0-5652 GCA_964646405.1 uncultured Granulosicoccaceae bacterium
GGTGTCCATTGACATCAGATTGCGCAGGAACATGCTGGTCGGGTGCGAGAAGCTCTCGTGAACGGATATGGTCGGGAATTCGATGGGCAGACCACCTGCCAGCATCACGCCGCGCTTGACCGCTTCGATCAGCTCGCGGGCGTTGCCGTGGCAAGGGTTGTAACCACTGCCCGTATTGGCAATGCCCACAACGGGTTTGGACAACGCATCCTCGGTATAGCCGGCCCCTTTAATAAACGCCCGTCGCAGGAACAGCGAAAACTCCGCGTCGCCATAATCGGTCAGGCCTTTGCGCATGCCGCTGCTGTTGTTACTTTTCGGACTTTTCGAATCACTCATCTAATGCGTTTCCCCACGGATCGTGCGCCTGCCAGAAACCAGATAGTACCTGACCCGCCAACACTCAGCCGCAGAACTCTGCGATTGGCCCGATTGTGTAAAAACACCGGTCGCCGTCGTTGCCGGAACCAATATTCTGAATATACAATTTGTATACAACAAACCAATGCGGCAGAATCGCATCATGCAGATCAGTAAAAAGCAAATCCTCTACGACACGCTGCGCCAGCGCGTACTGACCCTGGAACTCGCCCCTGGCAGCGCGCTGGATGAAACCATATTAAGCGATGAATTCGGCGTCTCGCGCACACCACTGCGCGAAATGCTGCAACGTCTGGCCGGACACGGCTATCTGGAGATCACCACCAATCGTGGCGCCACGGTGTCATCGATGAATCTGGTTGTGATGCGCAACTTCTTCCAGACTGCACCGATGATCTATGCCTCGATCTCCCGGCTTGCGGCAGAAAATGCCACCGCAGAGCAGCTCGTGAGGCTCAAAGCTGCACAACGACAATTTCGCGTGGCGATCAAAGGCCGCAAGATCATTGATATGGCGATGAGCAACCATCGCTTTCACGAGATCATTGGCGAGATGGCGGCAAGCCCGTATCTTTCGCCCAGCCTGCAGCGGCTGCAGATTGATCACACGCGGATGAGTCAAACCTTCTATAAAACCCGCACACGCAACGATCGTGAACGGATCGACAGCGCCTGCGAGCAGCACGAACAATTGATCGAGGCGATTGAACAACATCAACCCGCGACCGCCGTCGATATCACTCGCCAGCACTGGGAGTTGTCGCGCCATCAGTTCGAGCGCTACGTGCAACCCGACCCGCTGCCTATCGATCCACTTTCAAACGATCAGGCAACCACTCAGGCACCAACCCAGGTAGACAACCATGCGCTTTGAAGGCATCTACACCCCGGTGGTCACGCCTTACCACAGCGATTTTTCGATCGATGAATCGGCATTTGCCAGCGCCATAGAATTTTTAATCACCGCCGGCGTCAGCGGCATTATCGTGGCCGGCACCACGGGCGAGTACTACGCTCAGTCGAGCGATGAGCGCGTGGCGATGATGAAGCTTGCCAAAGAGATCATCGCCGGGCGCACAAGCTTTATTGTTGGCACCGGTGCGATTCGCACCGAAGACTGCATCTTTTTTGCCGAGCAGGCACGCGCTATCGACGCCGACGCACTGCTGGTGTCCACCCCGCCCTATGCCTACCCCACCGGCCGTGAAATCGCCCTGCACGCGCTGGCAATCGATCGCGCCGCCAACCTGCCGATCATGCTCTACAACTACCCGGGCCGGATGTGCGTCAACATGGATGAAGACACACTCGATCGGCTCGGCCGCTCACCGAACTTTTGCGCCATCAAAGAAAGCTCCGGCGACCCCAACCGCCTGCATATGCTGGCACGCGAATATCCACACATTCAGCTAAGTTGTGGCATGGATGATCAGGCGCTGGAATTTTTCGCCTGGGGTGCGCGCTCATGGGTTTGCGCGGGCTCCAACTTTGCCCCGGAAGCCCATATCGCGCTGTATCGCGCCTGCGCGGTAGAGGGCAACTTCGACAAAGGGCGGCGCATCATGTCGGCCATGCTGCCGCTGATGCGCGTGCTCGAACAGGGCGGCAAGTTTGTTCAATGCATCAAGCATGGTGTCACCCTGCGTGGCATCGACGCAGGCCCGCCCAGGCGCCCGCTGCAATCACTGAACAAAGATGAAAAACGCGAACTGGCCGAAGTGATACGCACCCTCGACACCACCGTGAACGCCATCGAACAGGAGCAAAGCGCATGAGCACGCTACTGACCCGCGAGGAGTACCTGGCCATCGCCGCCGACACCGCGCTACCCACCGGTGCGTTTATCAATGGCAAGTTCCAGCCCGGTAAAGGGGCCAAACTCGATACCGTCAATCCCGCCACCGGTGAATTGCTCGCCACCATTAACGCCTGCAACAGCGACGACGTCGACCTGGCTGTCGCAAAAGCCCGTGAGGCATTCGAGCACGGCAGCTGGTCAAGACTGCACCCGTCGATGCGCAAGGACACCATCATCAGGCTGTGCAAACTGATTCAGCGCAACCGCCGCGAACTGGCGGTCATGGAATCACTGGACAGCGGCAAACCGATTCGCGATTGCGAAGAAATCGACTTACCCGAATCAATTCACTGCCTGAAATGGCACGCTGAGTTGGCAGATAAACTCTACGATCAGAGCGCGCCTTGCGGCGACGATGCGATGGCCGTGATCACCCGCGAGCCGATCGGCGTCGTCGGCGCCGTGCTGCCATGGAACTTCCCGCTGCTGATGCTGGCCTGGAAAATCGGCCCGGCGCTCGCCACCGGCAACAGCGTGATTGTGAAGCCTGCCGAGCAAACCTCACTGACGGCCCTGCGCATGGCAGAGCTTGCGATGGAGGCGGGCCTGCCTCGCGGGGTATTGCAGGTACTGCCCGGTGATGGCTCGAGTGTCGGCAAGCCCATGGGCCTGCACCCGGATATCGACATGATCAGCTTTACCGGCTCGACCGAGACCGGCCGTCACTTTCTGCGCTACGCGGCCGACAGCAACCTGAAAAAAGTGGTGCTTGAGTGCGGCGGTAAGAACCCGGCGATCGTCATGGACGATGCCGAGGATCTCGATCTGGTCGCCGGCCACATCGTCAACGCAGCATTCTGGAACATGGGCGAGAACTGCTCGGCCAATTCGCGTCTGATCGTCCACAAAGACATCAAAGACGCACTGATGGAGGGCATCATCGCCCGCACACGCGACTGGAAAACCGGCGACCCACTCGACCCGGGCAATCATCTCGGCGCACTGATCGATGCTGAGCATTGTAAAAAGGTAGCAGGGTATCTTGGCAGTGGCAGAACGGCGATCACCGGCGGCAACATCGAAGGCGCCTTTGCCCAACCGACCATATACGACGATATCAAACCCGGCGATGCCCTGGCTACCGACGAGATCTTCGGCCCGGTGCTGTCGGTGCTGACCGTCGCCTCAATCGAGCAGGCCATCGAGATTGCCAACGATACCGACTATGGCCTGGCCGCCAGTGTATTCAGCGCCAACGGCAAACGCGCCATCCGTGCCGCCAGGGCCATTCGCGCCGGCACGGTGACAATCAATTGCTACGGCGAAGGCGACATCAGCACACCGTTTGGCGGCTACAAGCAATCCGGTTTTGGCGGGCGCGACAACGGCATGCACGCCCACGATCAATACACCGAGCTTAAAACCATCTGGATCGATCTTTCAGACAACGCCGCCAGCGAGCAAGTGCAATGAGCGATAAGGTGCCACGTCGAGGCGGACGCGCAGCTCGCCGCAAAGCGCGCGAGAATCATCGCGAGGGCATGCTGCCGACACTCAAGCGCAATCTGCCGCTGGTCGAGCCCCTGTCCGCCGAACAGATCGAACGCATCGACAACGCCTCGATGGATATTCTTGAGAATGTTGGCGTGGTGTTCCGCGACCCACAGGCGATCGATGACTGGAAATCCGTTGGCGCCGATATACGCGATGAGGATCGCGTGCACCTGGATCGCGGGCTGGTGCGTGAGTTGATTAAAACCATTCCATCAGATATCACGCTGCAGGCACGAGACCCGGGCAAAACCGTTGACCTCGGCGGCCCGAACTCGATATTCGTACCGATGACCGGTGCGCCGTACTTGCGCGATCTGGATGATGTTCGGCGTGCGCCGACGCTCGATGATCTGGCCAACTTTCACAAGCTGTCGCATATGTTGCCATCGATGCATTCCTCGGCACATCATATTGTCGAGCCAATGGATCACGCGATCAGTCATCGCCATCTGCGCATCACCTATTCATCGATGTATCACTCCGATAAAACTTTCATGGGTATGACCACCTCGCCCAAAAATGCCGAGGACGTGCTCGACATGTGCGCGATCCTGTTCGGCGGCGACGACTACCTTGAAAATCACTGTGTCGTGACCGGCAACTGCAACGGCAATTCACCACTGGTGTGGGATGAAGTCATGCTCGGGGCGATGCGGGCGTTTAATCGCCGCAACCAGCCGGTACTATGCTCGCCGTTTGTTCTGGGTGGCGCCAACACACCTGCGTCAACCGCACCCGCTGTGGCACAGCTCAACGCAGAGGCACTGTCGGCACTGGCCTATACGCAAGTCATTCGCAAGGGCTGCCCGGCCATTTACGGACACTACTTGTCGACGGTGAATATGAGTAGTGGCGCGCCCATGGCAGGCACACCGGAAATCAGTCTGATGAATTTCATGATTGGCCAGATGGCGCGCCACTACAACATACCCTGGCGCACCTCCAACACACTCGGTGGCGCCAAAACATTCGACGCACAAGCAGGTTATGAAAGCGCCTCCACACTGATGGCGGTAATGATGTCAGGTGCCAATTACATCTGGCATTCGGCTGGCTGGAACGAGGCCGGCATGCACTGCTCGATTGCCAAATTTCTGGTCGATGCCGAGCAGTGCGCCATGGCCTACCGCATGACCGAAGGCGTGCGCTGGGATGATTTCGATGAAGCGCTGGCGTCGGTAAATGACATTGGCCCGGGCGGTCATTACCTTGGCCACGCGCACACACTGGCGAATTTCGAGCGCGCGTTTTTCATGCCCAAACTGTTCGACAACAACTCGATTGAACAATGGGTCGCCGATGGCTCGACGGAAGTGACCGAGCGATCACTGACACAGGCGCGCAAGATGCTGAATGAATATGAAACACCAGCTATCGATCCTGCGATCAACGAGGCACTGCTCGCCTACATCGCACGGCGTGAACAGGAAATTCCGGCCGCAGACGCGCTGAACAACAGCCACTGATGGCAGCCACATCGATCAATGTGGACCGCTTACCGGTTGACCCGGGGCCCAGCGGCTGGAACTGCCTGCTGCCCGAGCAGGCGAAGGCCAACAGTCTGCAGCAAAATATCACCGCAGACTACCTGATCATCGGTGCGGGCTTTGCCGGTCTGTCGGCGGCACGCAGATTAACGCAGTTGCAACCGCAGACATCTATCGTCGTACTCGAAGCACAGCGTCTGGGTGATGGTCCAGCCGGTAGAAGCTCGGGCTTTATGATCGACCTGCCGCACGATCTCGCCTCGAGCGACTACGGCGGCAACATCACACGCGATCGAGAGCAAATAGCGCTCAATCGGGCGGCAATCGCCTTCGCCGCAGATGCAGCGCGCGAGTACGACATGTCTGGCGAGGCGTTCAGTGCCTGTGGCAAACTGAATGCTGCGGCCACCGACAAAGGCATCAAACACAATG
>CAZYDV010000381.1:0-5623 GCA_964646405.1 uncultured Granulosicoccaceae bacterium
CATCGCTGTCCGCGGTCTCAGTCGGATCATTCGGGAACGCATCGCGGTTGTCGCCAGTGCCATCGCCATCGCTGTCCGCGGTCTCAGTCGGATCATTCGGGAACGCATCGCGGTTGTCGCCGGTACCGTCGCCATCACTGTCGGCGGTTTCAGATGGATCATTCGGGAACGCATCGCGGTTGTCGCCGGTACCGTCGCCATCACTGTCGGCGGTTTCTGTGGGATCGTTCGGAAACGTATCGCTATTGTCGCCAGTGCCGTCGCCATCGCTGTCGGTGGTCTCTGTTGGATCGTTCGGAAACGCATCGCTATTGTCACCGGTACCGTCGCCGTCACTGTCAGTGGTCTCTGTTGGATCATTTGGAAATGCGTCATTCTGATCATCGACACCATCGCCGTCAGAATCGGTCACCAGGAAAAAAACTGTGTCCGATCCTGGTCCCGAAAATTCGCCGGATAAAACCGGTACGCCCCAGTCCGTGCCATTGCTGCTGACATGAATCTCGTAGGCTTTTATCGATCCGTTTCCATAGTTGGCGCGTGGCTGATAGGTCAGTGCGGTCAGCGAGTTGGAAGTCCCCATATCGATAACTAACCGGTGCGGATGAGGCAGGTCGTTCTCACTGCCTTCAAATTCAGACCAGGCCGTGTGCCAGATACTGGCCGGGTCGCCGTCCAGTACGTCTGCAGGCGGCGCAGGGAATTCCCCGGTTTCCTCGCTGCTGGCAGTCGCGGTCCAACCACTGCGATCAAGCGATTGCCCGTCTGCATCGAGCAGATAGATTTCTGCCGCCGAGGCCCAGGGCTTTGAATTAATCTCCGACAGCGCGGTCAGGCGCACGTAGCGCGCGACGATCAGATCACCAAACGGTGCAGGATCGGTGTTGTCGCCAATGCCGTCACCGTCGCTGTCAGCCGATTCAGACGGGTCGTTGGGAAATGCATCGGCATTGTCGCCCACGCCATCGCCGTCGCTATCGGTTGTTTCGTCTGGATTGTCGGGAAAGGCGTCGGCGTTGTCACCTGTGCCATCGCCGTCGCTATCGGCTGATTCGTTGGGGTCGTTGGGAAAGGCGTCGGCGTTATCGCCAATGCCATCGCCATCGGTGTCGGCTGATTCGTTCGGATTGTTGGGAAACACATCGGCATTGTTGCCCACGCCGTCGCCGTCGTTGTCTGTTGTTTCAGTTGGATCGTTGGGAAAGGCGTCAGCGTTGTCGCCAATGCCATCGTCATCGGTGTCAGCTGATTCGTTGGGGTCATTGGGAAACACATCGGAATTGTCACCCACGCCATCGCCGTCGCTGTCTGTTGTTTCAGTTGGATCGTTGGGAAACACATCGGCATTATCACCAACACCGTCGCCATCGGAATCGGCTGTCTCGGTCGGGTCGTTGGGGAAAGCGTCGTCGGTGTCGATAACGCCATCACCGTCTGAATCTGGCAGCGATTCGGCCTGTACCACCTGAATGGTACGCCCGACGGATGGCGTGCCGTCATCGTTCAACGCAAACAGCCAATAGTAACCGGGAATCAATATATTCGGGTTGGGATTAAATTCCAGCGTGTGGTCTCCACCACCGATATCCTCACTCGTAACCGATAAGAATCGCTGGTCGGTGTTCATGTGGTGTGTGGTACCTGACAGACGCACCACACTGAAGCGGCGGGTATCGCCACTCGCGCTGACGACGATTTGCGAGCCCGCCGCGATCTGTTCAGGAGCATCGAGTATGGTCGGGCGGTTGCGGCTGGTACCGTCACTGTTGAAGAGATAGGGCGGAGTGAAAATCTGTCCGTCCAGATGGTTGGCCCCACAGCCGTTACCGCACGCGCCACCGCCAGCCGACAGCACTCGCCCGTCCTTTAGCAACAGGGCGATTGAATGGTAGTTGCGGGGAACAGAAATTCCGTCTGTCTGTCGCCAGCTATCAGTATCAGGGTTGTAGATTTCAGTGGGAAACACTGAAAGTGCATCGTTGAACAGTTTTCCGGTCGCGTTGCCGCCAACAACCAGTACTTCGCCAGTCGGTAGAGTGACCGAATTGCTCAGCGTGCGTGCGTGGTTCATAGGTGCGGCGCGGATCACCTGCGGCGTTGGGCCCAGCAGATCCACCTTGTACACATCGCGCGTTGATGTAGCCGGTGATACGCGGCGATCACTACCGCCGACCAGCAATACCTTGCCCGCTTCATAGGTGACAGCGTTGCCCCACATTCTGGCCCTGCCATCGGTAAGCTGCCCCAACACCTCGTTGCCGCCACTATTCAACGGATCGAACAGGTGAAGTGTTTCGCTGGGGCCGCCGTGAAAGACTCTTCCATCCGGTGCCAACGCAAGATGAGCCCACCACTGCATGGTCGAGGCACCGGACGGACTGGACGCTGAGTTGATCGCAACCTGTTCGTTAAGCAGAGTCTGCATACTGGAGTTAGGTGTTCGAACCCAACTGTTATTGTCCGGGTTGTAGAGTTCTGATCGATTGCCTGCAGACTTTGCGAAGGTGGAGAAAATCTGATTGTCCGGCATCGTGATGTTGGTGCCGTACCAGCGCCGGTCATTCATATTAGCCAGCGGTGACCAGGTCATACTGATCGGGTCGAACTGACTGGTTCGGGTGTCATCCGGGTTGCCACCCGAGGCGACAATGGTGCCATCCTCAAGTGTTGATATGCCGGCACAGAACATATCGTGGAAATTGCTGTCCGCGTTTTGAAAGGTATTGTTTGTCGGGTCGAACAGTGTGGCGTGAGTAAATTCGCGATTGGACGGGAAAGCGTTGGTTTCAGTGGATGACCATGACAATATTCTACCGTCAGGAAGGTTGGCTGCCGATATCGCAATATGCGGCCACTGAATTACCTCGCTCCACTCTCCAATTTCCGATTTGCCCTGTAGGGTTCCGTTCAACTGGCCATCGGCCGGGATTGCGCCAAACACGCCATTTTCAACCCGGTATAAAACATCCAGGACCTGCGCGCCGGTGCGTTCGAAGAACTCAACCCGGAGTGAATAGACACCCGGGTTGAGAAAAAACTCGCCACTGACCGTTACCGCCCCATGTAACCCGTCGTTGTCGACTACCAGAATGTTGTCGATGAACAGTTTCGAGCCGTCATCAGATGTCGTATGAAACTCATAGGTAGCGGCCGTGGTGACGGTAAGCTGGTTGGTGAAGACCAGGCCGATATTGTCCGGATTGTTGCTTACAACCGACAGGTCGATCACATCGGTCGAGCCAGTACTGACGGGGGTCAGAAGGGTAAAGTCTGGCAGCGTGGTGAATGTGCCATTGTAGACACTGTAAGAGAACTGTGCTGATGCGATAGACGCATACGCTGTGCACAGCAAAACAAAAACGACTCGAAAGCTTGCATGTACTGACACTTGAATTCCCGTTTTTTAGCTGCCACGGCCTGGTTCCCGGGCTCGTGTCCGTGGACTGGCGTCAGTCGGCGGTAAACTGTGCCGTGGATCGCGAGCGGGATACGACAGGTATTTCCTGCATACACACGGTGCCTGGACGATCTGATGTGGTCATGCAGGTGCGCACCGTTCGGGCAGTATATTCAGGCACAGACAGGTCAACTGACTGGCACTTTGCAAGTCGCTTATCGAGTCATACTATTTTTTTGAACTGTGACCTGGTTGTCAGCAGACGGGGTTACTAACTTTTAGTGCGTCAGCTTGTCCTGGTAGGGATATCAATGCGTTTGCCGCGCGGTATCTCGGCGAGCTTGTCGTAGAATGGCATCTCTACCAGTGTGGCGGGATGCATGTTGCCGTCGCGACAGCCCACACGCATCGCCTCGCCGGCGCTCGCGCCACCACTATCCAGTCTGACAATACCGATGCCATGGCCAAGGTAGGGTGAGATCGCACCGGCGGTCACTTTGCCGGTCTGGCCGTTGCGGCCCTCGACGGGCGCTGCAATCAGTGGCTCGCCGCTGTCGCATTGCACACCGAACAAGCGCAGTTCACGCGGTGCCTTGCGCAGCGCGTCCTGGCCGATGAAATGGCCTTTGTCTTCATCGACAAACCGGCCGAGTCCGACATCATAGGGTGTGGTGGTGAGATCGAAGTCTGAACCGGCATTGAGTATGCCCGCCTCGATTCGGCGGATATTCATGGCGTCGAGTCCAAAAATCTCAAGCCCGTGCGGTTCCCCGGCGGCCTTCAGGTGTGCCCAGATCGCGTCGGCGTCATGGTGGGGTTCGGTGTAGAACTCCCAGCCCAGTTCATTGGTATAGCCGGTGCGGCTGATAACCAGTTGCTGGTCGCCGAAATCGACCCTGGCGATCGCAAAATAGCCGAACGGTTCCGGCATGACGCCACCATTGGCCGCCTGCAGAATCTTCATCGCGTTGGGGCCTTGAACTTGTGAAACATAGACTTGCGGATCACTGATCTGTACGTCGAGGCCGACTGCGTGGGCGCGCGCCCAGCTATAGAAATCACCGTCCGCCTGGGCGTACCAGAAGCGATCGTCGGCCAGGCGCAACAGAATGCCATCGACAAGCAGGCCGCCATCCTCGTAGCAGGCCAGTCCATAGCCGCAACGGTTGTTTTTCACGCGCGTGATATCTTTGGTGAAGAGCCTGTCCAGCAGGCGTTCGGCGTCCGGACCCTCAAATTGCAGCGGCAGCTCACCGGTGTTCAACAGTGCCGCTTTCTGTCGTAACAGCCAATAGGCATCTTCGGTGGATTGGGTGTCGAAACAACAGGCCATGTGGCGGCGGTTGTAGACACAATAGTGCGGCCCCAAAGGCCGCTCTATTTCGTGGTAGGGATGGCGCGATAGACTGTAGTCCCAACCGGCGCCAGGCAGGCTTGAAACCAGATCTCGGGTGTCGCCGTCACTTGAATTCAAAAGCGTGCGCTCTGGATCGAAGATTGAGTGGCTTCGCCGGTAAACTTTTACCAGCGCAGAACAAAGGCTGAGTCTACCGCAACGTTAGGGGCGAATCTTCACGGCAGCTGGCGCAACGGCGCCATGATCAGGGGGCGCGGGTGACGCGTTCCCGATAGCCGATATACAAGCCACAGCCGACGATGATCGACGTACCCAGCCAGGTCCAGGCATCGGGGAAGTCGCCAAAAACCGCGAGCCCCAGCAGTGTGGCGCCAACGATCTGGCCGTAGGCTGCTGGCGCGAGCAGTGACGCCTGTGCGTACTGGAAGGCCTTCACCACAAAATAGTGGCCAAGACCGCCAACCATACCGGCCGTCGACAACAGTATGATCTGCTGCGTGGTGTGTGGTGTTTGCCAGAAAAATGGAATTATCGCAGTGCTGACGATGGCGCCAACCAGCGCCGTCCAGGTAATCGTTGTCGCGGGTTTGTCACTGGCAGATATTTTTCGTGTGTAGATCTGATACAGCCCGTAGCAAAGGGCTGTCACCAGCACCAGCACAGCCAGTGGGTGTATCGCGCCGCTGCCGGGGCGTATAACGATCAGCGCGCCGATGAATCCGGCAAACACCGCGGCCCAGCGGCGCCAGCCAACTTGTTCACCCAGTATGGGTATCGACAGCGCCGTGACCACAAAGGGCGACGTAAATCCGATGATCGCCGCGGTGGCCAGCGGCACATAGCCCAATGCCGTGAAATAACAGACGGTC
>CAZYDV010000382.1:0-5616 GCA_964646405.1 uncultured Granulosicoccaceae bacterium
GGCGACGGCGATGCAGCACGCCGGGTTATGCCCGTGCTGACGCGAATCGCAAACGAACAGAGCACATCCGTTGATCAAGTAGCCGTCGCCTGGCTGCTGGCTCACCCGGCCGGTATTCTACCGATCCTCGGTACCAATAATCTCGATCGCATCGGCCGGATCGCGGACGCCATCAACGTGCAGATCGATCGCGAAACCTGGTTTGAACTATGGACTGCCGCCGCAGGTGAAGAGGTCCCGTAGCGACACCACCGCCATCGCCCGAGCTGCGGGAATTCGGTACAGTTTTCGGCACGTTAATCGGGGTGTCGTGAGGGGCAGGTTGGTGCAAAGCCAGCGGTGAGGTTGATGATCAACCTATGCCCTCGTGCCCAACAATGGCGTGACGGGGTGTGCCTTACGTAATACACATTACGTCGGGCACGCTTCGCTTTGCGCCCCTCCTGCGTCGGTCGACCTGCGGTTTTTCAGCGCAGGGTTCGGTGTGGTATTCGGTGCAGATTCCGGCAAACAACAAGCACGCATGCACACATACCCCCGACCCCATCCACCACATTGCTGTACCAATTCCGTCTGCCAGTGAATAATGACCGCTACTGTTCGCGTGCAAACCGTATGAAGCTCGAAGATATCCACCAGGCCGCACAACGATTGGCCGGCAACATCGTTCAAACACCTTGTACACGGTCCGATACGCTTTCGGCGATGACCGGTGCAGAGGTATATCTGAAGTTTGAAAACCTGCAGTACACCTCGTCTTTCAAGGAGCGCGGCGCGCTGAATTGTCTGCTGCAACTGTCTGACAGCGAACAGGCACAGGGCGTAATTGCGATGTCTGCTGGCAATCACGCGCAGGCACTGGCGTATCACGGAACCAGGCTGAATGTTCCGGTCACGATTGTGATGCCACGCTCGACCCCCAACACCAAGGTTGAGCAAACCCGTGTTTTTGGCGCCGAAGTGATTCTGCATGGAAATGTGTTCGACGAGACACGACGCCACACTGAGACACTGGCGCAACAGCGCGATCTGTTGCTGGTCCACCCTTTCGATGACGAACGCATCATGGCCGGACAGGGCACGGTGGGCTTAGAGATCATGCAGGCGGTGCCCGAGGCCGATGCGGTGATCGTACCGGTGGGCGGTGGCGGGCTGATCAGCGGCACGGCCATGGCGATCAAAGGACTGTCTGCAAAAACCCAGGTGATCGGCGTGCAAGCGGAGCGTTTTGCCGGTGCAACTAACGCATTTCATGCAGGCCCATCGAACGTGTCATCCGGTGGCACGGTGGCCGAGGGCATTGCGGTCAAATCACCCGGTACGCATACCCTGCCGGTGATTCTGAATCACGTGGATGACATGCTGCTGGTGGATGAGGCGCAACTGGAACAGGCAGTGTTCGAGTTGCTGGAAATTGAAAAGACCGTTGCGGAAGGTGCGGGGGCAGCACCTCTGGCTGCGCTGCGCGCGAATCGTTCTCGCTTTGAAAACCGCAAGGTGGTTCTGCTGTTGTCGGGTGGCAACATCGATATGATGATACTGTCGTCGGTACTGCAGCGCGGCCTGGTACGCAGCAGTCGCCTGATCCGCATGATGGTGGAGATTCCCGATGTCCCCGGTTCACTGGCTCAACTAACGAGCGTGCTTGGCGAACTGGAAAGCAATATTGTGGAGATATCCCACCAGCGTGCTTTCGGCGGCTCAACTGTACGCGCGACACTGGTAGAACTGGTGCTGCAGATGCGCGGTGAAGAACAACAGGACCGTGTGTGCACGGCACTGGCCGAACAGGGCTATGAGGCCTGTGTGATCGACTAGCCCGAACGATTCACGAAGGAGCGAGCGTATCGCGCTGGCGATCCTCCTCGCGCAGTGTGGCGACCACGGCCGAATAGGTCGAGACGGTATAGGGCACCAGGTAGGTCAAAAGAATCTGGCAGATGTTTTCAAACGACAGCATTAGCCGCATCATGGCAGGGCCGTGATTGATCAGCGCCAGCACGCTGCCCACCAGCAACGCCACCTTGAGCGCGGTGGTGACCACCGGACGCGAGCGCGCAATTTGAATCCCCCGGGCGCGACGGCTCATTGCCCTGCCCCGGTAGTCGACGAACTGGCCATCATAATCCACTTATATGCAATTGAAGGTGTCACGTATCTACCATGAAGGATCTGTACCGAAAATCTGCAACCGAATGCGTCAACTTACTGCGACGCGGAGAAATAAAGCCGGACGAATTGATCGATTGCGCGCAATCGAGAATCGAATCGATCGATGGCGACGTCAATGCCCTGCCAATCCGGTGCTTTGAGCGCGCCCGCGAGCAGGCAAAACAAGCGCGCCGCGACAGCGTACTTGCAGGCCTGCCGATCGCCGTCAAGGACTATAACAATGTTGGAGGCGTGACCACGACATTTGGTTCACCGATTTTCAGCAACTTCGTGCCACCGGAGTCGGACTACACGGTGGCCACACTCGAGCGAAATGGCGCCATCCCGATCGCCAAGTCTAATGTTCCAGAGTGGGCGGGCGGCCATACGTTTAATCCGGTTTTTGGCACAACCTGCAATCCATGGAATTTACAGCGCAGTGCCGGCGGTTCTTCCGGCGGCTCTGCCGCCGCGCTCGCGACCGGTATGGTATGGCTTGCCACTGGCAACGACCTGGGCGGCAGCCTGCGCACGCCGGCCGGGTTCAACGGTGTGGTCGGGTTGCGGCCAGGCCCGGGTCGGGTGCCGCGAGGCAAACGGCTGCAGGCATTCGATTCATTGTGGGTCGAGGGGCCGATGGCACGCAACGTCGCCGACATCGCGCTGATGCTCGACACCGGGTGCGGATTTCACGCCGGCGATCCATTGTCGTTCGACGCCCCGCAAACCCCCTTTGCCGAACAACTGCATGGCGAGCCCGGGCAATTGCGCGTCGCATTCAGCCGCGATCTGGGCATCGTGCCAATGGAGCCGGAGATCGCCGACATCTGCCAGACGGCCACCACGCGCCTGGCAACCCTGGGCGCAGACATCAGCGATGAGACTCCCGATTTTTCCGGTGCACTGGATAGCTTTCAGACTTTGAGAGCGGTGCTGGTGGCAACCATGATGGGCGAGCTGTACGAACGCCATCGCGACGCAATCGCACCGGAGATTATTGGCAACATCGAGCGCGGCCTGAATATTAAGCCCAGTGAAATCTTTAACGCTGAACGCTACCGCTGGCAGCTATTCGAGCAGCTGGAATTCTTTTTCCAGCACCATGACGTACTGATTTGCCCGGCCGCATCGATCGAGCCGTTCCCGATTGAGCAACGCTACGTTGAAGTGATCGACGGACGAGCGTGCCAGACCTACATCGACTGGTTTGCCATTACCTTTGCGTTGAGCCTGACCAGCTGCCCGGTGCTGTCGCTGCCTTGCGGGCACACTGCCAATGGTCTGCCAGTGGGGATTCAGATCATGGGCAAACCACGCGGCGAGGCCGCCCTTCTGGCGGCCGCGTCAGTGCTGGAAGCTGAATTGGGTTTGGCCGATCGATTGCCGATCGACCCGTGCCGTGAGGCCTAACCCTTTCCGCGCCACGGAATGCTTTTATCGATCACCCAGCGCATGATCAGGTCGAACATCAAGCCGAGCAGCCCCATAATCAGAATGGTGACCCAGATCAGTTCGTAGTCGGATACGGTGCGCGCGACGTTCTCGATAAAGCCGACACCCGTGGTACCGGCCAACATCTCCGCGGCCACCAGTGTGCCCCAGCAGACGCCGATCGCAATCCGGATACCGGTGAGAATTTCTGGCATCGCGTTGGGCAAAATTACGTTGCGCAGTATCTGACCGGTGCTGGCGCCCAGCGAGTGGGACGCGCGTATTTTTGACAACTGTGTGCCCGACGCGCCAGTACGAGCCGAGATCACCATGATCGCGAAAGCCACCATAAACAGCAGAAATATCTTGCCGTCGTCCTGAATGCCGAAGATCGTCAGAATCAACGGCGCCCATGCCAGCGGTGGCACCGGTCGATAGAGCTCGATCAGTGGATCGAAGAACGATTTGAAAAAGCGCGAAACCCCCATGAAAATGCCGAGCGGCACACCCAGCAGAATGCCGAACGCAAGCGCCACCAGCACGCGGAACAGTGAATCCCAGATGTGGCCATCCAACATCGGGATGTGACCCAGTGGCACATCGCCCTGGGTGAACGCGAGGACACGATCCTTGAAATTGGGCTCAAACTGCCCTTCCGCGCTGTGCCGCCCAAACTCACCCGGAATCACGTCTGCGATCCAGTCGGGCACCAGAAAGCCGACCACGTCAGCCACCGGCAGCCACTTCCACCAGAGCAACGTGGTGCCTTTGAATCCACCACCTGCGTCCAGATCCGGGTTGGCGAGCAAACCAAACTTTGCCACCACATCGGTCGGCTTCGGCAGCCAGCGGCCGGAGCCCTGCTCGGTGCATTGCGTGCGCGATTTGACGATGCTGCCGCCGGGCATGAACGCGCCTTCGACAAACCTCAGCCCAAAACCCTTGGCCGACTGACTGGCATCCTGCAGACCGCTCATCGCATCGGCGACGCCGTCGAGTGCGGCTGCGGGAAAAATGGTGCCATCGTCAAGCCGCTTGAAGATGCGGTCGAAAGATTTGATGAAGTCGGCGCGATCCTTCAGTGTCGCCTCGTCGGCACCATCCGGAGCGGCACCGGCCTTAAGGGCGTCGATTCGCGCTCGAATGTCGGCGATCGCATCAACTGCCGCAGGCGGTGCATTGCGGGCGGCGAGAAAATTCTTCGCTACACCCTGTGCATCGATCGACACCTGATCGAACATCACGCCGCGAGGGGTCTCTGCCAACAACGGAATTTCGATATGTGTCAGACCCCACCTGGACTGAGAGGCGGCCTCTGGTGCTGGCTCGTAGCCATCGTGACCCGAGCGCAACCGACTGGATAAACCATTGATCTCATCGACCAGACTCGCGAGTTTGGATGTCGATTTGGGATCTTGCTTGGCCGGATCAGAATAGACACCGATCAACGCATTGAGCTCGTCGAAGAGGCTATCGGCTTCTTCGGCCTCGGCCGCGCTGAACGCGTGAGTCGGGAATGCCGCTCTGAGTGTTTTTAGTTGCTCGGTATTACGCGCGACCAGTGTGGTCGATTTAAAATAGCGCGAGCCCGATGGCAGTGCCGCGTTGATCGGCGATACCGCATCGTGCAGCTTGGCCACCTGACACAGCTCATTGGCTGCGTTCGGGAAATAGGCCCGCGCGCTGCCCCAGGAAAAATAAAACCAGATCAACAGCAGTGCCGAGACGCCGCAGACAGCCCAATACCAGCCTCCCTTGGTCCGTTCCGGGTCACCAAAGACTTCGTCCTTGTCGCGCAATGCCGACAGTCGCCTACCAACGACAATCGAAAATACGAACGACAGGATCAATATAAAAATCAGGAATGCCGCGATAAGCGCACGATTGACAGACAACCATCCAAAGAAGTCAGACACGACCCATGATCTCCTCTTCCATGTCCCAGATCATCGTGAGGATTTCCTCGCGCACCTCGGAAAAATAGGGGTCTTTCTTGACATCGCGCAGTGAATTCTGAAGCCCCATCTCGGCAAA
>CAZYDV010000383.1:0-5608 GCA_964646405.1 uncultured Granulosicoccaceae bacterium
AGACACATGCCTGTCCAGGCCGCCAACTCGCAATGGGCACACAGATCGGGATTACGTGCGCGCTACTGCACCTGCACGGCGCATTGCTGCGAACGCCCAGCGAATATGCGCTCGACTTTCGACCTGACAGTACGCCCCGGCAGGACGAAGATGAAGACGAAAAAGAGCTATTTTTTAACTGAGCATCTGACGTAGAGCCTGCGCGATTCGTCTATGTGCCAGCCCATCTGCAGATCCTTGAAGATGGGCTGGCATTCTTCAAGCCTTTCACGCGCCAGTCCGATGCTACCTATCTGATAAAACCACTCGGCTTCTCGCAGATCGATCAAGGCATGCTCGCGTCGCGAGTGCCGGACAGTTGCAGACTCTCTCGCTCTGGCAAATAGCGCAGTCGGCTCTTCGTTGCGATATTGGGCTGGCAGCATTGCCAGCGCACAGCAGGTGACAGATTCGCCAAGGCGTTCAAGGTTTTTTACTCTTTGAAATACTCGGTCAGCAGATTTGCGCGCAGCCTCAAAACGCCCCTCTCTGACCATAACCTCACAAATCCATGAATAGTGCAGCGACGTCCACAGGGCTTGATCGTAGGCGTCAAACCAGTCCAGTGTTCTGGCCAGATCGTCTACAGCGTCTTCGTGGCCGAGGTGATAACGTGCAAAAGCACGCTGGGCATTCGCGATGGCAACCACATATCGGCTACCCATACGCTCTGCATATTCAATGGTACGATCTGCGTAGTCGAGCGCCTGGCTCCAGTCACCAAACCAAAGACTGACGGCACTGCGCATAGAGGTGACAGAGCTTTGCGTCTGATGTGTACTCCCGTGCAGCAGTGCCTCAGCTTCATCGAAACAGGCGTAAGCCTGTTCAAATTCACCGATATCGCCATGCACCATCGCCCTGGTGCAAAGCGAATAAGCGAATGCGTACGACAACCTCGGGTTCGATTTGTAGGGCCGTTGTGCGTCCAGTGCTGAGTCCATGGCCCGTGCTGCCTTTTCGTACTGACAAGCCGCGGCGGCCATAAAGCCACCACTCGCTATGCACTGCACGACCTTACCTGGATTATCCTCAAGCTGTGGCAACAGTGACAGAAACCGTTCGCTGTGCTCGATGGCAGCCGGCGCATTGCCCAGTGCGTACTGCACAATCCCGAGCCAGTATTCGGCATCAATAATGTCCTCCGCGCCACCGTGTTCGTTGGCCAGTGCGATCGCACGTTCATAGGTTGGAATAGAATCACGACGCGTGTCGTACAGACTTGAGAAGGCCAGTTGCTGCGCGACTGTCATCCAGTTTCGATAAGTCTTTTCATCCCACTCAAGCCGATCCAGCGACTGCAAAGCCACCTGGTAGTGTTGTCGCCCACGATCTACTGCACCGGCCTGTAAAGACTTATCGCCAGCTAACGCTGCATAGTGGGCAGCCTGCGGATAATTGCCGCCTTCGCGATGATGATAAGCGAGCAGTTCAAGTAACTCGTCACGCTTTTCGGCTTTGTAGTGTTGCTCGATTGCATTTGCCACGCTGCGATGCATACTCATGCGCTCATCAAGCCCTATCGAGTTGAGCACGACATGCCGCGTGATTCCGTGTTTAAATTTTAGTGTCTGTGCAGTATCACCCGGAAACAGCACATCCAGTTCAGCGAGCTTTAGAAAATCCTCATCCTTGGGGCGCACGCCCGTCAGGAACGTAATCAGCCAAATCGGGCACACGTTGCCTATCACTGCTGCAGCGCGAACCAATTCTTTGTGCCTTGGTGCTAAATTGGCCACGCGCGCTTCAATTAGAGCGTTTAAAACATTTGGAATCTGCTCTGCTGAATCCTCATACCATCTATTGGCAGTGCCACGCTCGATCGAGTGACACAGCTCCTCAAGAAACAGCGGGTTGCCACCAGACGCCTGCTCAATATGCACTGCCACTCGGCTGTCAACCTCCGGCAAAACCGAACGGATCATTCGGTAGGCCTGAGAATTCGATAGCCCGTGCAACTCTAACTGACGCGCTGATTGCCGTCGTTGGTCAGCCTCAGGTATCGCCTCGCGAGAGGCAAAAAGTACGAAAATCGGCAGATCTGCAAGCTGCGGCAACGCCTGATATATCCGACGCGTCGCATCGTCAGCCCATTGCCAGTCATCGATAAACAAAACGAGTGTTCGCGCCGAACCTTCCTTCGAATGAGCCAATGCCCGCAACAACACAACTGTGGCCTCGATGGCAGCGTATTCGGTAATTGAGACGTTACTGGTCGAAGGAACCAACAGAGTTTGGAAAATTGGTAAATACTCCGACAGCGAAGGCGAAATGCGGCGCGCCGCCTCTTCAAGCTGGACGGCAATGACACTGTCGCGCAATCCACCAGGAAAATTGAGCTGCAACTCAAATGCCTGACGCCAAATCTGCAGAATCGGCTGAAGTGGCTCCGAATGCAAATAACTTTCGCAGTAGCCTTTAAGTATCCCGATATCACTGCCACTGGCCGGAATCAGCTTTAGAAAATCCTCCACCAGACGCGTTTTGCCGATCCCACCCTCACCCCAGATCACCTGTACATGCAGCGATCGGGTAACACGCGTAAGCTCAAGCTGGGCACTGAGTTCGTTGAGCTGAGGGTCACGGCCCGTAATCCGGGCCAGCCCACGATGCTGTCGCGCCTCAAAGCGTGTGTTGACCTGGGATCGACCGACAACCGAAAACGTTGTTAACCCCTCGGTTTGCCCTTTCAGTTTCAAGCTACGCCGGTTTTTCAGCTCGAAAAAATGGGCATCGGCGCCTAGCGTGTCCGCGCTGACCAGAATCTCGTCGGCATCGGCCTCGTCAGCCAGCCGCGAGGCTAGATTAGCAGCAGCGCCAACCAACACATAACGCCCCAGCAATTGATCACCCTCGACCGCGAGCACCAAACCCGAATGAATGCCAGAGTGCATGGTCGGATACGCAAACCCGGGATAGTGGGTATCCAGCGTCAGGTTTTTTACCGCCTCATGCAGATCGAGTGCGGCCTCAGTTGCACGTCGCCCCTCATCCTCGCGAGAGTCAAAGCCAAACATCGCAAAAACCCCATCACCCTGGATCTGCGAAATAATCCCGCCATGCAAAGGAATGATGCGTTCGAAACACTGAAAGATTTGCTCCAGAAACGCTTGAAAACGCTCACTGTCGACGGACTCTGCCAGCGCGGTAGAGTCGCTCAGATCCGAAAACAGGACCGTGAGATGGCGTCTTTGAGACGAACGAGCCGGGTTCTTCTCGCCGCTGTGTGAACCTTGTTGTTGCATAGTATTTGTGACGTGCGCGCACAACCAGGCGCGCGATGAATCCCGACTGAACCAGTAAAAGTTTGCACAATGAATTGGGACACACGGCAACTCAATCACAAGCAGAGCCAAAACATCATCCCGGCGCCAATCGGTAGAAATTCCGTCGAACACAACAACGCCCTTCCCAATCCTTTCATGCCAGAAGCTGAAATCCAATGACTTTTTTAGTCATAATTCACACTCCTACGCGTGTGTGGGTATTGCGCCTGCGCTCTGGCTTACTGATCGACCACTCAACGTACACGGTAAAACCAGCCCTTCTGTGAACGTCGCAGACTGGTCATTTGGCAGGCACACACGATGTTCGCGCCCGCACGCGCACCAGGCTCACAGTTATGAGACTATCAGCCCGTCTGAACCAGCCGCTGCGCAGAGTCCCCGCCTTGAGCCGCACCCCCAAAGCCGAATGAACACCGAATCCCCCCTGATCGAGGTCCGCGACATCAGCAAGTCGTTTGGCGCGGTGCAGGCGAACCGGCAGATCAATTTTTCGGTCCAGCCGGCGCAAATACACGCGCTGCTGGGTGAGAACGGTGCTGGCAAGTCGACGCTGATGAAGATCATCTGCGGTCTGCAACAGCCGGATTCGGGCGAGATTCTGTGGCGCGGGGAGCCGTGCAGTATCGCAAGTCCAAAGGCCGCTCGCGCGATCGGCATCGGTATGGTGCACCAGCATTTTGCGCTGTTCGAGGGCATGAGTGTGGCGGAGAACATTGCTTTCAGCATCGATGGCGCTGTGCAGGGCCCGGCGTTGGAGCGCGACATTCTGGCGCTGGCGGAGAAGTTCGGGCTGGAGGTCGAGCCGCGACGGCCAGTGTTTGAATTGTCTGCCGGCGAGCGACAGCGGATCGAGATTCTGCGCGCGTTGTTGCTGTCTCCACAATTATTGATCCTCGACGAGCCAACGTCCGTGCTGACACCCCAGGAGGCCGAGCAGCTGTTCGCCACCGTGCGCAAGCTCGCAGCCGAAGGTCACGGCATCGTTTTTATCAGCCACAAACTCAAAGAGGTGCGTGCGCTGTGTGATGCAGCCACGATCCTGCGCGGCGGCGAAGTGGTAGGCAGTTGCGATCCGCGCGTGACCAGCTCTGAGGAGATCGCCGAACTGATGCTCGGCAGCCGCGATATCGCCGCGATCAAGCAACCGGGTCTGCTTGGAGAGGTTCGTCTGAGCGCGACCAACGTCAGGCTCACGCACGAAGATCAGACCCTGATGATCGATGATTTGCAACTGCGCGGCGGCGAGGTATTCGGCGTCGCCGGAGTCGCGGGCAACGGTCAGGAACTGCTCTACGCAGCGCTGAGCGGAGAACTGCTTTGCCAGCCCGCCGAGGCTGTAGCCATTGACGCCACGCCCGTTGGCGCGTTAGGCCCGAACGAACGCCGAACACTCGGGGCGATGTTCGTCCCCGAAGAGCGCCTCGGCCACGCCGCCGTGCCGCACATGGATCTGGTGGAAAATACCCTGCTGTCGAATGTGGCCAACCCCAGCGCCAATCGCGGCGGCCTCGTCAACTGGCGCCATTTGCTGGACAGCGCCCGCCTCGTGGTTGATCAGTTCGATGTCCGCCACGGCGGTCTCAAGCGTGCGGCGCGCAACCTCTCTGGCGGCAATCTGCAGAAATTTGTCGTCGGCCGTGAGCTCGTCAAGCAACCCGGCGTGATGATCATCAATCAACCGACCTGGGGGGTGGATGCGTTGTCAGCGGTACGCATACGGGAAGCTTTGATGGAACTGGCCAATCGCGGCTCGGCGGTGCTGGTGATCAGTCAGGACCTGGATGAGTTGCTGGAGATCTCCGACCGACTCTCGGTGCTGCACCATGGCGTATTGGCGCCAGCAAAACCCATCGCCGAGTGGACGATCGAATCACTTGGGCTCGCGATGACGGGCGAGACCGAATCTGTACGGACGGCAGCCTCATGATGCGGCTCGAACCGCGCCAGGACATCACATTCTGGACACCCTTTCGCTCGATCGGCCTGGCCATGGTGCTGACCCTCGTGGTGGCGTTGCTGGTGCTCTTTGCGATGAGCGAGCAACCCGCCGAGGCGATCTGGCAGATGGCCACGTTTCCGTGGCAGGGCCGGCGCATGGAAGTGCAATTCGGACTGGTACTGCAACAGGCGGCGTATCTGGCGACTATTGCGATTGGGCTGTCAGTGGGATACCGGGCGAATGTCTGGAATATCGGCGCGGAAGGCCAGTTTGCACTGGGCTCGATCGCCGCCCAGGCCGGCTATCTGCTGATCGGCATCTTGTGCATGACCCCCGACGGATA
>CAZYDV010000384.1:0-5595 GCA_964646405.1 uncultured Granulosicoccaceae bacterium
TGCATGCTGTGTGAGTGTTTGCACCTCTGCGGCCACCGCATCGAACCACGCGGGTCGGCCAAAGGTGAGTGAGTTTTGTGGCGGGTCGCTGGCGAACCAGTTAGGTCGCTCCCAGCCGTTGACACTGCCCATCACCGCACCGCTGGCAAGCATTGCATCGTGCAGCGGTGATACGCGCTGGTTGCGCCCGGCAGGTCGTTCTTCAAACGGATAGTGCACGCCAAACTGCAATCCAAAACACTCAATGGCTTTGTCGATGCGATAGTCGCGATCGGCCCATTGGCCAAAGCGACGTGAATCCACCGCCTGCGCATCCATCGGCGGCGCCCCGTGTGTCATCCAGTGGGCCAGAAACCAGCCCGCCCCGCCCCCTTCCATCACGCCCATCGACGAGCCGGTTAAAAGCCAGGCGTTGTCTGCGCCGTGTGCTGGGCCGATCAAAGGATTGGCATCAGGGGTGAAGGTAATTGGCCCGTTGACCACGGTTTTGACGCCCGCCTCGCCCAGTGCGGGGATACGATTGAGCGCGAGATCTATAATGCTCTCAACGCGATCCAGATCAGCCGGAAACAGATCGGCACCAAAATCCTCAGGTACACCATCGACGGACCATATTTTTGCATCGCGCTCGTATGGCCCAAGGATCAGTCCATCACGCTCCTGGCGCACATACCAGCTTTCCTCCGGATCGCGAATGATCGGTAGTTCGGGCAATCCCTGCGCCTGACGATCGCTAATCGATGCGACCGACTCGGTCACCAGATACTGGTGCAACACCGGAACCACCGGCAGGTTCAGCCCCATCATATCGCCCACCTCCCACGCCCAGGTGCCTGCGGCGTTGACTACATGGGTGGCGCGGTAACTGGATTTTTCAGTGTCGACGATCCAGTGATCGGTATCCCGGTGTACACGGCGCACCGGTTCGTAGCGTTTAATTGTGGCACCATTTTTTAGCGCCAGTTTCGCCATCGCGTTGGTGGCAAGCGTTGGATCGACGTGGCCATCATCGGGCTCATAGATCCCGCCGAGCAGGCCGTCGAGCTTCGCCAGTGGATGCAGTTGCGCAATCCGCTTCGGCGTTAATACTTCCAGCTCGAAGCCGGTAAATTTGGACAAGCCGGCGACATGGCGAAATTCATCCATGCGATCCGGGTTGCGGGTGATACGCATCGCACCACTGGGATGAAACCCGCAGGTATCGCCGGTGCGAGCCGGCAGTTCATCCCGATAGAGCCGCACCGAGCGCGCGCGCAAGGCCTGAATCGTGGCATTGTGGGCAAAATGAGTACAAAGCCCCGCAGCGTGCCAGGTAGAGCCGTGCGTCAGGTCGTTTTTCTCCAGCAGTATCACATCTCGCCAACCGGCCTCGGTGAGATGAAACAGCAGCGACACGCCCATCACGCCACCGCCAATGATTACAACACGGGCATCAGTCATTGGCGCATATACTCGTTGTCTGGATCGTGCGGCAGGCGTTCTAACACGCGTGCATCGTAACGACGCCCGGCCACATCAATTTCAAAACTGCGATTCGCGAGGCTTTGCAGCGTTTCGTTTTTTTCGGTGTCGATCAAGCCGATCGCCAGTGGCATTTTACAGCGCACACCCAGCGTACCAGAGGTGGTAGCACCCACCACTCTATTGCCTGAATAAATCAGCTCATCGTGCAACAGCAGGGGATCGCCACTCACCTGGAGTAGGCATAACCGCCTGAATATCCCCTCATTGAGCTGGCGTTGCAGGGCGGCCTTACCGATAAACGCTTTGCCCCAGTCAATATTGCGATCAAGCCCGGCCTCCAATGGCGAGATCTCGGGGCCGATGTCATGGCCCCAGTGGACAAAGCGTTTTTCTATCCGACAACTGTTCAGTGCGTGTTGCCCGAGCGGCCTGGCACCGGCATGGATCAGTGCATCGAATACAGTGGCGGCATCATCTGTCGGCACACCAATCTCCCAACCGGGCGCACCAATATAGCTCAGCCGGGTGGCGCGGCTACTGATACCGTCGAGCTTTATCAATCGTGATCGCGCAAATGAAAAGTCGTGCCAGTTGTCGGCAGATAAACCTGCCAGCAACGCCCGCGCACCCGCGCCCATCACCCCCAGTACCACTTCCTTTTCGGTCACATCTGTGATGCTAAGCTGATAGGCCTTCGCGGCACGACGCAGCATCGCAAGATCGCGCCAGCGCGTCGCCCCGCCGGAGGTCAGCCTGAAATGCTGATCCGCCACTCGGGTGATGGTCACGTCCGCCTCGATACCACCAGCATCGTTGAGCAAAGTGGTATACACGCATCGGCCTGCGGCGACATCGATATCAGCCGGTGCGATCGCCTGCAGAAACGCCAGCGTACCGGAACCTACGAGATCGAATTTGGCAAAGGCCGCCAGGTCCAGCAAGGCGGTGCCGCTGGCCAGTACCGCCGCCTCGCGTTCAGCAACGGTCTGCCACGATTGCGCGCCCACAGAATACGGCAGTGTTTTTTCGTGTTCGTTTTGCGCAAACCACAGCCCGCGCTCCAGCCCACCGGTCACACCAAAAACCGCCCCCAAAGCCTGCCAGCGATCGTGCAGCACCGATTGGCGCAAACCTCTGCCAGCCAGCTGCTGCTTGTACGGCCAGTGCATGGCGAACAAATCGGCAACGGATTCCTGCATGCGACTTTGCATGTGCTGATCGTCTGCGGTTACGGGATCGATGCGGGCAATATCGACTTCCCACAGATCCATTGGCGGGCGAGCGTCGAGCATCCAGTCGGCAAGCGACCGGCCAATACCGGCCGAGGACATAATGCCGACCGAGTTCAAACCGGCGGCGACAAAGAGATTGTCGACCCCGGGTGCCAGCCCCACCAATGGTTTGGTGTCGGCGGTGAAACTCTCCGGCCCGTTCATGAATCGCGCTACCCCAGTTTCACCCAGTTCCGGCACCAGATTGAGTGCTGCCTGCATGAACGGTTCAAACTGCTCCCAGTCTTCGGCCAGTTCCAGAAACGGTGTGCGTCCATTGTCGCCAAAGGCGTTCCAGCACTTGGCGTCGGGTTCAAAACCACCAATGACTATTTTATTGCCGCTATCGCCTTTGATATAGATACCGCTGTCCAGATCCCGCAGCACCGGAAAGGGGTCAGGTATGTATTGCATTGGCTCGGTGACGATGTACATATGCTCGACTGCCTGCAACGGTAGCGCAAGCCCGGCACGCTGTGCCAGCGGCTTGCTCCAGGCACCGGCACACAGCGCAACGCAGTCAGCGGCTATCAGAGAACCATCGGCCAATACCACACCACAGGCTTTGCCATCTTGCACACAGATGTCGGCTACATCAGTCTGCTCGCGTATCGTCACGCCGGCATCGCGTGCCGCCTTGGCATAGGCCATACACAAATCCACGGGATTGACATTGCTATCTTCCGCCACACTGATAGCACCGACATGGGTTTGCAGATCGAGCCAGGGCAATTTTGCGCGCAGTTGTTTAGGCCCCAGTACACGCGCATCCAGACCAAAATAACGACCCAGTGATGCGGTGCGCTGCAGTTCATCCATGCGCTCGGACCTGCGTGCCAGCCAGTAGCCACCGGTGCGCTTGTAACCGGTGCTCATGCCGGAAACAGCTTCAAGTGTCTTAAAACATGACTCCGCATACATCGCCAGTTTTGTCATGTTCGGTGTGGCGCGCAATGGCCCGACAATACCGGCAGCGTGCCAGCTCGTGCCGGATGTCAGTTGGTTGCGTTCGAGCAGCAATACATCGCTTGCGCCGCGCTGTGCCAGATGCCAGGCGACACTCAAGCCCACCGCGCCCCCGCCAATGACGATGATGCGGGCCATCAGTAGTAGTTCACGTCTGGTTTTTCAGATTTGCGCTGCGCGATATAGGCCTGCAGTGCTTCCACTATGGCCGCGTCGAGGGGAGGTTGCTGATAGGCATCGAGTTGAGCTTTATAGAGCTTGTTGGCGCGCGTTGCGATATCCAGGCCGCCACTGGCCGACCACTGTTCAAACGATTCGTTATCGGGTGACTGCGGCCGAAACAGCGCGGACATAAAGTTGAGCTGCGTGTGCTCTGCCCCCAAAAAATGTTGCCCCGGCCCGGTCGCTGCGATCGCATCCATTGCCTGTGCGTTTTCGCTTAAATCGATGCCGTCGAAAAATCGTGCGATCTTGCCGCATAAATCGGCATCGATGAGGGTTTTCTCAAAGCTTGTGACCAGTCCTCCCTCCAGCCAGCCGGTGGCATGATTGATCACATTGGCACCGGCAAACATCGCCATCAGCAACCCCCAGGTGCCCTCCTGCTGGCTCTGTCCATCGGGTAGTTTAGATGCCGACAAACTGCCGACCGTATGCAGCGGCACACCCAGACGGCGGGCGAGCTGGCCGGCTGCCAGCACCATTTGTCCGGCCTCCGGCGTGCCAAATGTCGGGCTGCCGGTTTGCATCGACATGGTCGAGGCGAAACTGCCCATCAGACACGGGGCGCCCGGATTGATCAGTTGCACCAGCGCCAGACAAGCCAGTGCTTCAGCCAGCACCTGTGACAGGGTACCGGCGACCGTGCATGGGCTCATCGCGCCGGTCAGCACCCACGGCGTACAGGCGACCGGTTGCCCGGCGCGCGCATAGGTTTTCAGCGAGCCGGACATATTTGCATCCATCGTCAGCGGTGCGTTGGTGTTCGACACGCAATACAGCGCCGGGTTGGCCGCAAGGTTGGCATCGCCAAACAGAATGCGCGCCATGTCGATGGCGTGGGTGGCGCGTTCAGCGCCGATGAAGGCCCCCATAAATGCGCGATCAGAGTAACGGATATGCGCATAGAGCATATCCAGATGACGCTTGTTGGCCGGCAGATCCACCGGTTCGCAGACGACGCCACCTGAATGATGCAGCCAGGGTATGGTCTGATGCAGCATGACCAGGGTTTTGAAATCGTCGTAGGTGGCGTAGCGCCTGCCCTGATCCAGATCGTGCACAAAGGGTGGCCCCCAGGACGGGCACAGCACGCTGGCGTTGCCGCCGATCAGTACATTGTTGGCGGGATTGCGCGCGTGCTGATAAAAACTTTCGGGGGCTGTGGCCTGAATGGTTTGCCGGCAAAACCCGGGCTCGAACCGGACCCGCGTTCCCTGCACATCGCCGCCGGCGTTGCGAAAAATCTGCAAGAGTTCAGGATCGTCGTGAAACTCCATGCCGGTGTCGCGCAGGATTTGATCGGCGTTCTGCTCGATCAGGCACAGGCCCTCTTCCGAGAGCATATTCACAGGCTCTACCTGACGCGCAATGTACGGCGCCCGCGCCTGCGGCTCATCCAGCGCTCGGCGGCTGCGCTTTCGGCGTCCGGATTGTCGTGTGGTCATTGGCAACGGGTGGTCAGGGCTTGTCGGCGGAGACGATACGCGCGCCATAGTCGGCAACCCGCCTGCCCGTGTCAATGTCGGGACGGCAATTTCTAAACGCTCAAAGCCTGCCTTTCGCGGTCATGGGCTCGAATTGCCGATCGAGCCGATGCTGCACGCCTGGTTTGACCTCGCAATGCGCCACTGGGCAATGCGCCACTGGGTCATCGGCCGGGCGCCATGTCGCG
>CAZYDV010000385.1:0-5568 GCA_964646405.1 uncultured Granulosicoccaceae bacterium
CTGTTCGCGATCGATGAAGCGCATTGTGTGTCGCAGTGGGGGCACGATTTCAGGCCCGAGTACACGCAACTGTCGCAATTGGCCGAGCGCTTCCCGCATGTACCGCGCATTGCCCTGACTGCCACC
This sequence comes from uncultured Granulosicoccaceae bacterium, assembly GCA_964646405.1. Lineage (GTDB taxonomy): Bacteria > Pseudomonadota > Gammaproteobacteria > Granulosicoccales > Granulosicoccaceae > CAKZSB01. Next base: position 127 of record CAZYDV010000385.1, read on the forward strand.
GCCGATCAGAACACTCGCGATGACATCATCAAGCATTTGCAATTGCAGGATGCCCGTTTTTTTTGCAGCAGTTTTGATCGGCCCAACATTCAGTATCGCGTAGAGGGCAAGAACAGCCCCCGCACCCAGTTGCTGCGGTTCATTCAGGGGGAGTACCCGCGCGCCACCGGCATTGTCTACTGTATGTCGCGAAAGCGCACCGAAGACACCGCCAAATGGTTGTGTGAACAGGATCTCAATGCACTGCCCTATCACGCGGGTATGTCATCTGCCGATCGCGCGCGCAACATGCAGCGTTTCATTAACGAAGAAAACATCATCATGGTGGCGACGGTTGCCTTTGGCATGGGAATCGATAAACCCGATGTGCGGTTTGTCGCCCACCTGGATATGCCGCGCAGCATCGAGTCTTACTATCAGGAGACCGGCCGGGCAGGGCGTGACGGTCTGCCGTCTATCGCATGGATGGTCTATGGCCTGCAGGATGCCATCACGTTTCAGCAGATGCTCGGGGAATCCGACGCCAATATCGATGTGCAACAAATAGAACGTATTAAACTGACTGCCATGCTCGGCTTTTGCGAGGCCACCGATTGTCGCAGAGTGACCCTGTTACGTTACTTTGGCGAGGAGATGTCTGGTGCCTGTGGCAACTGTGATACCTGCCTGAACCCGCCGCGAACGTGGGATGCGACGGAGGCCGCGCGCAAGGCGTTGTCGGCGGTTTATCGAACCGGCCAGCGCTTTGGCACCAATTATGTGATCGACGTGCTGATGGGTAAGCAGGATGAGCGTATCCAGCGCTTCAAACACAATAGCTTGTCAGTTTTTGGCATCGGCACCGAACACGACGCCAATAGCTGGCGAAGTGTCTTTCGCCAACTGGTCGCGCGCTCACTACTAACCTCCGATATGGATAGCAGGGGCGGTCTGCGGCTGACGACGGCTGCACGGCCGGTGCTGCGCGGCGAACAGAGTTTGTGGTTTCGCGTTGAGGAAAAGCCGGCCAGCCGGAAAAAATCCAGAACTGCTCGCAGTGCGCCATCGGGCGAGGATGGCATCCTGTGGGAGAAACTGCGCGAAGTACGCCGTCTGATCGCCGCTGAACAGAGCGTGCCGGCTTACGTCATCTTTCACGACGCGACGCTGATGGAAATGGTCGAGAGAAGACCCGTTACCCTGGATGCCATGGCAGCAGTCTCGGGTGTCGGCGCCGCTAAGCTCGAAAAATACGGCGCGCGTTTTTTGGAGGCGATAAACGACACGGCCAAACCCGCAAGCGCAGCACCGGATGGTGCCGAACAGAAAATTGAGAGCCTGTTGGCAAAAGGATTAAGCGTGGACGAAATCGCAACCGGCTTGCAACTGGATGACGCGTTGTTCAATCGCTCGCTGGCAGCTCTGCTTAAGCGTGGCGCCGTGCCGCTCTCGCGAGTGCTCAGGATGGACGAGGACGCACTGGGCGATGCACAGGCGGAGATACTCGCTTGTATGGATGACGAGCCGATCAACCTGCGCGCTATGGCTGATAGCCTCGGTGGTGTGTACACCGTCGATCAGTTGCGTTTGATCTATGCGGCGATGCAACACGAAATCGGTGCGGAGTAGATGATGGCAGCGGGAGTCATCCTTTCGTTTTCGCCCAATTTGGCAAAGTGTGTGATCGGTCCGCGAATCGAAAAATACTTTGCGACATGCTTCGCCCATGTCAAATTTATTACGTCTGTGGGGCTGTTACGCCTGCCGCAAAATCTTCCCGGAGCACCGCGCTACGGAACTGGCTGGCCGCAGTAAATTGCCGTTATGCCCCAAGTGCAATAGTTCGGCGGTGACGCGCCAACTCGACTGGCTGCTCGATCGAAAAGACGACGCCGACGGCGCACCGGGCAGATCCCCGCGAGTAGTCAGTCTGCACAGCAGACGAACAGCACCCGCAGATCAGGCCTGACCCGAAACGCCAGCGCCACGCGCTGGCACCGCTTGCCTGCGCATGTCCACTCGCCACAGCAGTGCCGTGCATAGCAACATCCAGATAATGCTGCCGGCCAGTATCCGCTGCCAGCCCGTCTGATAGTCCAGCAGCAAGCCAAACAGTGGTGGGCCGAGTGCAGAGCCAAACACCATCAGAGCGTGGGTGAAGGAACGTATGGCGCCCAGATGGCGTGGCCCGTAGAGTTCCAGCCACAACGCACTGACGGCCGGCACCGCGATACCCACCGTGACACCCATTGCGCCATAGTACAGAGCTGGCAAAATCGACACGTCAAGCCAGCCAGCGACCCACAGTGATACGCAAAAAGGTAGCAGGTAGAGCCTGACAACGGGCGCTGCACCGTGTCTGTCAACCAGGTATCCGGCAAAGACGGATGCCGTAACAGCGCAAAGCGAGTAGCTTGCGATGTTGCCGGCCCAGACGCCGAACGAAAACCCTTTGAAGCTCGCCAGGCTCTGCTGATGAAAGAACAGCGCGGTGGAAATGATCGATGGCGCAAACAGAGCCGGTGCCATCATCCAGAAGCGTTTGTCGCGCGCGACCTCGGCTCTTGTCCACGAACCATCATCGTCTTGCTCGGTTCCGCCACCATTGTTTTCTGAAGATTTGCGGATCGGTAAGTAGTGCAGCAGCGCCTGGGTGATGGCAGTGGTTGCTAACGTGGTGATCAGCGCGCAACTGATCCACACGTTGCGCCATCCGACGGTGGCCACCAAGGGCACGATGATCCACGGCAGCACCGCCTCTGCCACAGAAAACCCAAGGCCCGACAAACTGACCGCGCGCCCGCGCACGCCCTGCGGCAAGCGCGACACGGTTGTAATACCAGTGTGACTGGATAGGCCCTGTCCAAACAGGCGCAGCAGATAGAATGCACCGGCAAGCATCAGCGGGCCGTTGACGTTGGCCATAAACGCAGCGGCCAGGCCCAGCCCCGCCGTTACCAACGCGCTGTAGAGTCGCAAGTCGATGGAGTCGACCAGTTTGCCCAGCCAGAACAGCGTGATGGCGCTGGCCAGTGTGCCGGCGAAATACAGGCTGCCGATTTCGGCGTGTGATAGCGAAAACTCGGCGCGCAGGCTCTCGTTGAACAACGAAATGAAGAACGTCTGTCCAAGCCCTGAGGACAGACACATCACGAATCCGAAGCCCACAGTGCCGAAAAGGTGTGCCCTTGAATTCAAGCCGGGTTCTCCGCTGGCGGTTGCAGGTTGGGTGCACTGGGACCGCAACAGTAAAGGGCGATGACCCGGAGGGATGTTGTCGCGCATCATCAGGCGGATGCGTGGGCGGTGGATTGTATCCTGTCGAGCGCGATTTTGAGACTGCGCGGCAAAATCGCGGACGTTGAGATCCTGCGACGCGAACGTCTGGCCACTGGCTGTGAAGTGAACCGTTAAAGCTGAGGTGACAACATTACCGGTGTGCAAGCATAATCCGCATCGTCAAATCAAATCCGGTGTCCCATGAGTGATCACAGCAATTGGTCTTTTCCCACCAGCGTTAAATTCGGCAGTGGCCGGATTATCGAGTTGCCGGATGTCTGCGATTCACTGGGTATGCGCAACCCGCTGTGGGTCACCGATCCGGGCGTGGCCGCGCTGCAATCGTTCGAGAACGCGCTCGCGGTGTGTCGCGTGGCCGGCATGAATCCCAAAGTGTTTTCAGACGTGCGAGGCAATCCGGTCGAGGAAAATGTTCAGCAGGGTTTGCTGATGCTGCGCGAGGGCAGGCACGACGGCGTCATTGCGTTCGGCGGTGGCTCGGCGCTGGATGTCGGCAAAGTTATCGCCTTCATGGCCGGTCAATCACGCTCTATCTGGGACTTTGAAGACATCGACGATTGGTGGACGCGGGCGAACGCCGACTCAATCCTGCCGATCATCGCTGTGCCGACAACCGCTGGCACCGGTTCTGAGGTCGGACGCGCCGGTGTGATCAGCGACGCATCGTCTCACACCAAAAAAGTGATCTTCCACCCCGGCATGCTGCCGGCGGTGGTGATCAGCGATCCTGAGCTGACGGCTGACCTGCCGGCCAACCTGACCGCCTGGACCGGCATGGATGCGCTGGCGCATTGTCTGGAGGCTTACTGTGCGCCGGGATTTCACCCGATGGCCGAGGGTATTGCAGTGGAGGGTATGCGACTGGTGAAAGCGCACTTGCCGCGCGCTGTGTCGCACGGCAAAGATCTGAAGGCGCGCGGCGCCATGCTGGCGGCGGCATCGATGGGGGCGACCGCGTTTCAGAAGGGCCTGGGTGGGATTCACGCCCTGTCGCATCCGGTCGGCGCGGTGTACGACACCCACCACGGACTGACCAATGCCGTATTCATGCCTTACGTGCTGGTACACAACCGTCCGGTGATCGAGCGCAAGCTGTGTCGACTGGCCGCCTGGCTGCAATTGCCGTCGGCGACCTTCGAAGCCCTGTTGGCCTGGGTGCTGGAATTGCGCACTGATTTCGATATCCCGCACACCACCGAAGCGCTCGGTATTGGTCGCGATCGCTTTGACGAGCTCGCCGCTATGGCCATCGTCGACCCGACCGCGGGCGGTAACCCCCAACCACTCGGCCACAACGACGCGCTGCGGCTGTATGAAAACGCCTGGATCGGCAAATTGTAGGCAACCCGCCTTAGTGGTCAGGCGCCCATTGGCAGCCGGCGCGGCGATTGCCGCGCCGGGCAAAAACGCTACGCTTTGGATGCTTCGAGCAGGCGGGCCTTTTCGCGCAGAATTTTGCGCTGGTAGCGGCTTTGCACCACATCGGACAAGGCCAGCACCACGATCACGAAGTAGAACGTCGCCTTGGTCATTTGCGTGACCTCGGTACCCAGGATCTTCATGTGCGCCAGGTGCCCGCCTTCGGAGATCAGCATGATGCCCACGACAAACAGGATGAACAGGCCAAGTACTTCGTACATCCGGTTCTTCTGCAGGAACTCAGAGACGTGATCGGCGAGCAAGATCATTAACGCGCCGCTGATGACGATCGCCGTAGCCATGACCAGAAAGACATCGGTCAGCGCGATTGCGCTGAGAATCGAATCGAAAGAGAACACCAGATTCATCAACACAATCCAGATAATGACGGTGACGGCTGATCGGCTGTTGTGATCGCCGTGATCCGCCTCCTCGATCGAGATCATATGGAAAATCTCTTTGGTGGCGGTGTAGATGATAAAAATGCCGCCCAGTAACACGATGATGGCGTGCAGGTTAAATTCGAATTCCAGAACGCCTTCGATATGCACGCCGTAGATAGGATCCTGGAACAAGCTGATCAGGCGAGTCAGCAGGAACAGCAGCACGATGCGCAAGGCGATGGCGATGCCGATGCCGAGCTTGCGCACCTGCGCCTGTTTTTCTGCTGGTGCCCTTTTCGACTCCAGCGAAATGTAGAGCAGGTTGTCAAAACCCAGCACGGCTTGCAGTAACGTCAACAAA
>CAZYDV010000386.1:0-5540 GCA_964646405.1 uncultured Granulosicoccaceae bacterium
CCTCGCTGCGGTGTGCTGGTAGCGTCGCTACTCGATGTCGTCTGCCTCGTCGGTGACGACCTGACCCGTTGCCCGGCGCCAGATGATCGCGCCTGCCAGTCCGATACCCAGGAATATACTGTACAAAATAAGTGCGAGCCACTGAATCGACGCGGCGTTTCCGGTGGTCGCCCAACCTTCCTGGAAGGTCAGATAGGTGACGGCGGCGAACAGTATCAGCACGATGACGGTACCGACCATGCCGAGCGCCTTCCAGGCGGCGATGACCAGCGCGATATTGACCAGGATGGTGACGATAGCGGCGAGAATGACCCACGCGTCAGTCGGATTTGGGTGGTTCGTTACCCAGTGAAAGATCGACGTGCCCGACGGATTGTACGTGGCGAACACCACGATCGCGGCGATGAGTATGCGAATCAGCAGTACGCCGGGAGTGGAGTCTTGAATTGCCTTGATCATGCTTGAGCCTTGTTACTCGTCGTAAGTAAATTCGGGGTGCCAACACTACCAAATTCGATGAACATCAGGGGTGCTTTGTCCATACTGCAACCGGTGTTAGCAGGGACATAGGCTGAACAATATTGGTGTGGTTTGGCGCTAGCGCAATGTCCAAGCGAGAACAAGGCCAATCGCCAGTGTGGCGGTTCACAGCATCTGTGCGCGGCTTAAGTCGGTGACTACATTATTGCAGGACGTGGCACGATGGGATGGAAACAGACAACCCGCCGAGTGGCGGGTTGTCGAGGGCAGGCCTAAGGCAGCAGGGTGCTGCCGGTGAGAAAGCGATCGATTTCGCGCGCCGCTTCGCGCCCTTCGTTGATGGCCCAGACGACCAGCGACTGGCCGCGGCGGCAGTCACCCGCGGCGAATATGCCGTCGACGCTGGTTTGATATTGGCCGTATTCCGCCTGGTAGTTGCTGCGCGGATCGTATTGCAGTTCGAGCGGGTCGCTGCACTGATGTTCCGGGCCCAGAAAGCCCATTGCCAGTAATACCAGATCGGCTTTCCATTCTCGCTTGCTATCAGCGACGGTCTCGAATTTTCCGTCTTTGAATTCGACTTCGACTGTCTCGACGCCGGTGACTTTGCCGTTCTCACCGATAAACCGAGTGGAGGAAATGCGATAGACGCGAGGGTCGCCGCCAAACGTGTGGTCGGATTCTTCGTGGCCGTAGTCGCTGCGATGAATCTTCGGCCAGGTGGGCCAGGGGTTGTCGTCGGCGCGTTGCTCGGGTGGCTGCGGGAACAGTTCGAAATTCACCAGGCTCTTGCAGCCGTGCCGCAGCGAGGTGCCGATGCAGTCGGTACCGGTATCGCCGCCGCCGATAACGATGACGTCTTTGTCTTTAGCGCTGATGTAGGCGCCGTCGGCGTGGTTGGAGTCGAGCAGGCTTTTGGTGTTCTGCGTCAGGAAATCCATCGCGAAGTGGACGCCGTCGAGTTCGCGGCCCGGGATTTTCAGATCGCGCGGCACGGTGGCGCCTGTGGTCATCAGCACGGCGTCATAGCTTTTTTGCAGATCGCGAATGTCGATGCTGCCATCACTGCCGTCTGCGACGTTGCTGCCGGTGTGGAATTCAACACCCTCTTCGCGCAACAGGTTTACACGGCGCTCGACGATGCCGGTTTTTTCAAGCTTCATGTTGGGGATGCCGTACATCAACAGGCCGCCAATTCGATCCGCACGCTCGTATACCGCCACCTGGTGGCCGGCTGAATTGAGTTGTGCTGCGGCAGCAAGCCCTGCAGGCCCTGAGCCGATCACCGCCACTTTGCGTCCGGTACGCGAGGCTGGTGGATTCGCCGTGATCCAGCCTTCTTCAAAGCCGCGATCGACGATCGCCATCTCGATGTTCTTGATGGTGACGGCGGGATCGGTGATACCCAACACGCATGCGCCTTCGCACGGAGCCGGACAGACGCGGCCGGTGAATTCGGGGAAATTGTTGGTCTTGTGCAGGCGATCGAGCGCATCTTTCCATTGATCGCGGTAGACCAGATCATTCCACTCGGGGATCAGGTTGTGGATCGGGCAGCCGTCTTCAGACTGGCAGAACGGCACGCCGCAATCCATGCAGCGAGCGCCCTGCTGGGCAAGTTTGGCCGGGTCGTGTTCGGTGTAGATTTCGTCGAAATCGAGCAGCCTTACCGCCGCCTCGCGATAGGGGGCGGGTTTGCGTTCGAATTCGATAAAGCCTGTGGGTTTTCCCATTCTCTTTATGCGCTCCGCGTGCTGATCAGGCGCTGGTTTCCAGCGAGTTGTTGATGCCATCGTTGGCGGCTGCGGCCACCTGGGCTACTTTGCGCTCTTCCAGGACGCGCTTGTAGTCGGTTGGCATGACCTTGACGAAATGGACGATTTCATCGCGCCAGTTACGCAGAATGCGTGTGGCAACGCTTGAGCCGGTGTGTTTCAGATGGCGTTCGATGAGGTCGCGCAGCTCTTCGATATCGGCGCTGGCGCGCATTGATTCGAGTTCGACCATGCCGGTATTGCATCGCGGAGCGAAGCGTTTTTCCGGATCCCAGATGTAGGCGATGCCACCGCTCATGCCGGCCGCAAAGTTGCGCCCGGTATGGCCGAGCACGACGACGCAGCCGCCTGTCATGTATTCACAGCCATGATCGCCGACACCTTCCACGACGGCGCTGGCGCCGCTGTTGCGCACGCAAAATCGTTCGGCGGCAACGCCGCGCAGGTAACACTCGCCACTGGTGGCTCCGTAGAGCACCACGTTGCCAGCGAGAACGTTTTCGTGTGCCTCGAATGCGCTCTTGCGCGGTGGATACACGATAATGCGACCACCCGACAGGCCCTTGCCGACGAAATCGTTGGCATCGCCTTCGACTTCGAGGGTGACACCTTTGGCAAGCCAGGCGCCAAAGCTCTGACCGGCGCTGCCTGAAAACTTAAAGTGGATGGTGTCGTCGGCGAGCATCTGTGGCCCGACTTCCTGGATGATGCGGTTCGACAACATGCCACCGACCACGCGATTGGTGTTGATGATCGACAGTTCGTGGTAGACCTTGCCACCGTTTGCCAGCGCCGGGCCGGCGAGGCGAATGAGTTCGTTGTCGAGTGCGGCATCCAGACCGTGGTCCTGGCGGTGAATGCAGTGCGCGCCGAGGAAGTTTTCGGGTTTGTCGATCGGCGCCAGCAGGCGCGACAGATCGAGCCCTTTGGCCTTCCAGTGCTCAACGGCTGAGTCGACGATCAAGGCATCGACGCGACCGACCATCTCGGTGATTTTGCGAAAGCCGAGTTCCGCCATGATCGCTCGCAGTTCTTTGGCAACCATAAACAGATAGTTGACCACATGTTCCGGCTCGCCTTTGAACTTCTTGCGCAACTCTGGATCCTGGGTGGCGATGCCGACCGGGCAGGTGTTCAGGTGGCACTTGCGCATCATGATGCAGCCCAGTGCGATCAGCGGTGCGGTGGCCAGTCCGTATTCTTCGGCCCCCAAAAGGGCTGCGATGGCGACGTCGCGACCGGTCTTGATCTGGCCGTCAGTCTGCAGCACCACGCGCGAGCGCAGGTTGTTCAACACGAGCGTTTGATGGGTTTCAGCCAGCCCCAGTTCCCAGGGCACGCCGGCGTGTTTGATTGAGGTCAGCGGTGAGGCGCCGGTGCCGCCACTGTCGCCGGCGATGACCAGATGATCGGCGCGGGCCTTGGTGACCCCCGCGGCGACGGTACCAACGCCCACTTCGGCGCCGAGCTTGACGCTGATGCGCGCCTGCGGATTGGCGTTCTTGAGATCATGGATCAGTTGGGCCATGTCCTCGATCGAGTAGATATCGTGGTGTGGCGGTGGGCTGATCAGGCCAACACCTGGCGTAGAGTGGCGCAGCCGGGCGATATAGTCATCAACCTTGCCGCCGGGCAGTTCGCCGCCCTCACCGGGCTTGGCGCCCTGAATGATTTTGATCTGCAGTTCGTCGGCGTTGCTCAGGTAGTTGATGGTCACACCAAAGCGCCCGCTTGCGACCTGTTTGATCGCCGATCGTTTGGAATCACCGTTGGCCATCGGGGTGAAGCGTTTTTCATCTTCGCCGCCCTCGCCGGTATTGGACTTGCCGCCCATGCGATTCATCGCGATGGCGAGTGTTTCGTGCGCCTCGGCACTGATGCTGCCGAAACTCATCGCACCGGTGGCGAAGCGTTTGACAATCTCGGATTCCGGCTCGACTTCATCGAGTGGGATCGGCCCACCATTCACGCCTTTGTTGAATTCGAGCAGACCGCGCAGGTTGGCCGCACGAGTGTTCTGTTCGTTCATCTGGCGGGCAAATGTCCAGTAGGCATCTTCGCTGTTGGTGCGCGCGGCGACCTGCAGACTGGCGATGCTGGTCGGGTCCCACATGTGGGTGTCACCGGTGCGGCGCCAGTGAAAATCGCCCGGATTGGGCAACACGGTGACATTGCTGGCGTCGCCAGCCGGGTAGCCAATCCGGTGACGGCGCTGCATCTCTTCGGCCAGCACGGCGAGGCTCACACCCTGAATCTGGCTGGCGGTTCCAACGAAGGCGCGCTCGACGACATCATCGGCCAGGCCGACGATCTCGAAGATCTGTGCACCCTTGTAGGATTGCAGCGTTGAGATACCCATTTTGCCCATGACTTTCATCATGCCCTTGGCGACGGCCTTGCGGTAGGCGGACAGGACGTCGGCGTCCGATTTGACGTGGTCGAGGGAGTCGAATTTGCCGTCTGCACGGGCTTGCCAGAGCGACTCGAACGCCAGATAGGGGTTGATCGCATCGGCGCCGTAACCCACCAGCAAGCAGTGATGATGAACTTCGCGCGCCTCGCCAGTCTCCAGGATCAGGCCAATTTGCGTGCGCTTGTGCTGCGCTACGAGGTGGTGATGCACGCTGCCAATCGCGAGCAAGGCACTGATCGGCACGCGATCGGCGCCGACACCGCGATCGGACAGCACGATCAGACTGTAGCCGTCGTCGATTGCGCTGAGCGCTTCGCTGTTGATTCGCTCAAGTGCCTCGTTAAGGCCTTCGGCGCCGGAATCGGCGGCGAAGGTCATGTCGATGGTGCGGGTGCGCCAGTCGCGATAGTCGAGTGTTTTCAGCGCTGCCAGTTCGTCGTTGGACAAAATCGGGTGCGGAATGCGCAGCCGGTGGGCGTGGGTCTCGGTGGTTTCGAGCAGATTGCGCTCTGGACCGATATAGCACTCCAGCGCCATGATAACTTCTTCGCGAATCGAGTCGATCGCCGGGTTGGTCACCTGCGCGAAGCGCTGCTTGAAGTAGTCGTACAGCATGCGTGGCTTGGTCGACATGGCGGCCAGCGCCGCATCGTTGCCCATCGAGCCGAGCGGATCGCGCAACTCGGCGATCATTGGCTGCAACATGAACTGCATGGTCTCTGTCGTGTAGCCGAATGACTGCATGCGTCGGGTCAGCGTGGGCTGATCGAGCCCGGCGCCTGCAACCGATGGCAGATCACTCAGATCCAGACGCTGACGGGCCAGCCAGTCGGCGTAGGGGCGGCGGGGGGCGAAGTCGTCTTTCAGTTCTT
>CAZYDV010000387.1:0-5534 GCA_964646405.1 uncultured Granulosicoccaceae bacterium
CTTGTGGTCCTGTGGCTCCCTCGTCACCATCGGTGCCGGCAGGTCCGGCAGGTCCTGTGTCGCCGTCGCTGCCGGCCGCTCCTGTTGCTCCTGTTGCGCCAACACAATCGAGCGTGTCGTGATTGCCGTCGCCGTTGATGTCTTCGATAGCGTCGGCAATCCGATCACCGTTGAGGTCCCAGCAGGACAAACCATCGAGGCCATCGACTCCGTTGACCCCGGCCAGTCCGTCGTTACCGGGCAGGCCTTGTGGCCCTGGTTCGCCCTGTAGGCCCTGCGGTCCGATTGCTCCCTGCGGCCCTGTAAGGCCTTGCACGCCGTCGGCGCCATCCTGACCATCAGCACCTGCTGGTCCTGCTGGTCCTGCTGGTCCTGCTGGTCCTGCTGGTCCCGCCGGCCCCTGCGGGCCTTCCGGTCCCTGGCAATCGAACACATCGACGCTGCCGTCCCCATCAGTGTCTTCCAGGGCAGGGTCCGCTACGCCGTTGCCGTTGATGTCCCAGCAGTAGAGGGTATCGGGGCCCGGATCAACAGGGTCTGAACTCAGAAACTCGATTCCCTCTGGGCGAAAATCCGACGGTACGCCGTTTTCGCCAGCCTCGAGAACAACAGCTTCGAAATTTCCGTTGCTGTTGAATTTGAGCACGCGATCTTCCGATCCGTCGGTCGCATAGATAAAGCCGTCATCGCCAATGGTGAGGTTTTTTGCCGGACCTTGCCCGGAAGGTGGAGACTGGAAGGTACTAACCAGTGCACCGAGACTGTCGAAGCGATGGAGTGCGGAGTTATCAATAAGCAACAAATCGCCACTGTCGTCGAACTCAATAGATCTGGCGTTTGTCAGTCCGGAAATAAAAACCTCCTGGAAGATTCCATTGGAATCATATTTATTCACAACGGTATTGGCAGACCCACTGCTACTGGCCGCGCCCGATGTGACATATATAAAATCGGCTGCGTCAATCGCAATATCTCCACGCCCTTTGGTGAGCGTGGTGATTGTGCCGCCGGAACCTGTCGCATCGAACTTTGACAATCTCGCGAGCGACAGGCTGCTGCCGTCGGTGACGAAAAGGTTGCCATTGCTGTCGAGTTCCAGGCCCTCCTGCAGTGAACTGGTGGACGCGAATTGTCCGATGTAATTGCCGTCAGACGAAAATCGTTGAACGCTACCACCACTCTGTACGAGCAACTCCTCGTTGTTGTTGAATTCGAGACGTCCGGCGCCACTGCCCAGATTGCCGCTGGTCGCGTCTGCCTGGCCGAATACCCCAACGAGCTCGCCAGCGCTGTTGACTTCATAGACTGCTTTGGTTGTAAAGTCCGAAATCAGGAACTGGGCGTTTGTTATCCCGCTGTACAGCGCCAGAACTGGCACCGTGCAGGTGAACATATAGCGTTGAATTCGCTTTAATTTAGTCATTGGATTGATCTTGATCCGAAGTCATGCGGTTGTCGTCAGGGTAGGTCGTTGTGGCGACGGTTCTGGTATCTGTCGTTAAGTGTGTCTGTTGAGGATATCATCAACAGAGCCTTCCGGTGTAGCTAAGTGCATAGCCACGAAAAGTCATAGCGCAATAGAACAGGCGCACGCAGACAGATGATTCAGGCGATGTGGTCGAGCTGCGGTACTTTCTAACGTAGTTTCCGCTGAACACCTGGTGGGCAGGTTCGCGTAGCGCGGGTGTTGTGTCAATTGGACCTATGGCTAAGTCGGCGAGGTGCCGAAGTGGCGATGGGGTAACCGCATGGCTATCTCCACTAGCCTGACCGAAGGGTTTACTATCACATCAGAGTGATGGAGCCTGTCCCCTTTTATAGCAGTCTGAGTTTCGACCTGTCTAGCGTCTGCGCTAGCTCAATCGAAATACGCTGCCAGGTGATCAATAAGCGCCCGAATTCGCGCCGTTAAATGTCGACTTGATGGATAGATCGCATAGAGTGGAAACACCGTGGCTTCATAGTCTTCGAGTAGCAGTTGCACCTGACCGGTTTGTAGATAGGGTTCAACCACATAAAGGGGACACATTCCGATACCAAATCCGCCAGCCGCCATTTCGGTCACCGCGCGCGGCGAATTGGCCAGAAAACTCCCACTGACCTGCAAGGTCTTGCGTTCTCCATCGATAGTGAATGCCCATTGATCTGGATGGCGGGATGTCGTCTGCAGCAGGCAGTTGTGCGTTTTCAGCGCGTGCGGATGTTGTGGCGCCCCCTGTTGTTTGAGATAGTCGGTCGAGGCAAACACCACGATGCGCATATCCAGAAGCTTGCGTGCGATCAGGCTTGAGTCTTCAAGGCTGCCAAAGCGCATGGCCAGATCAAAACCATCATCGATGATGGCCACACGCTGATCGGACAAGTGCATGTCGATCGTGACCTTGGGGTGCTTTGCCTGAAATGGCCGGATCGCCTCGACCAGTTCGTGACTGCCGAATGCCGTGGGGGCGGTGAGTCGAATGCGCCCGGCCAGTTCAGACTGGCGAAGCTGCACCAGCCCCTCCAGTTCATCGAGTTCACCCAGCAGCGGCACACAGCGTTCAAGATAGGCTTTGCCGGTGTCGGTGAGCCGCACCGAGCGGGTGGTGCGATGCAAAAGCTGGGCGCCCAGCCGGGTCTCGAGCTGGCCAACATATTTGCTCGCAAGCTTGGTGCTGATGCCCAGTTGGCGGGCGGCGGCGGTAAATGACCGCTGGTGGGCAACCGCGACGAAGGCGCGCATCCCGTCGATCGTATCCATAGAAGGGGGCTCGATTATTGTCTACGAATTGTACATAAACATTCCGTATTTTGGCTGATTGTCTTCAGATGTAGCGCTTCATAGACTGTTTGTGCGCCGCGATTAACAACCTTATCCGGCTCATCGCGCGTCTCGCGCGCATTCAAATTTATGGAGCACAACGGATGTCCAATGCCATCAAAATACACAGCTTTCCGCTCTCGGGGCACGCCCATCGTGTCGTGCTGTTCGCCGCGCTGGCGGGCATTGCCCACACGGTGAATGATGTCGATCTACCGGGTGGCGAGCACAAGCAGCCGGATTTTCTGGCCATGAATCCGGCCGGCCAGGTGCCGGTGATAGAAGATGGGGATGTGGTGATCAGCGACGCGAACGCCATACTCGTCTATCTGGCGCGCCAATATGCGCCGGCATGGTTGCCGAGCGATCCGGTGCACGAGGCACAGGTACAGAAATTCCTCACCCTGGCCGCCGGGGAAATTGCATTTGGTCCCGCGGCGGCACGCCTGATTACGGTTTTCAATGCGCCACTCGATGCGGATTTTGCCAAAGCCACGGCCGCACGCGTGTTCGGCAAGCTTGACGTTCATCTTCAGGGTCGAGAATTTCTGGTCGCTGAGTCGCCGACGATCGCAGATGTTGCCATCTACAGCTACACGGCTCATGCGCCCGAAGGCGGTGTGGCTTTGGACCCTTATCCGAACGTGCAGCGGCTGTTGCACAATATTGAATCCCTACCCGGTTTTGTCGCGATGCCTGAGACCAAAGCGGGCCTGCGTGCCTGAGACCGATTGTTCGAGCCGATAAGCCATCACAGCACTATTCAACCAGCCGATAGGCGGCTGGTTGACTAATCTAGAGTTAACCGGGAGGGCACGTATGAATGCCGCCGCCAATACGACCACTCAGGCATCGCCATTCCACCAGGGCGAGCACGATCTGCAGGCGCGTGTCGGCCTGCGCGATGCGGTAGAGGCAATGGGGCGCCAGGCGATTCGCGACTACATGCCTGAGCAGCATCGCGAATTCTATGCGCAACTGCCGTTTATAATTGTGGGCAGCGTGGATGACCATGGCTGGCCATGGGCGTCGATGTTGCACGGCAATCCGGGCTTTGTTCGTTCGCCCGATTCGCGTGCGTTGGACATCGCGGCGATGCCTTTTCCCGGTGATCCGCTGGCTGATGGCATTGCGGTTGAACGCCGGTTGGGATTGCTGGGTATAGAACTATCAACCCGACGGCGCAATCGGGTCAATGTGCGAGTGGCAGCGCACACCGATACCAGCCTGACACTTGCCGTTGATCAGTCGTTTGGCAATTGCCCGCAGTATATTCAGCGACGCAGAATCGAAATGCAGGCGCACGGCGAATCGCAGCGCCCAACGACACAGAGCGTTCGGCTTGAGCAACTCGATGACAATGCGCAGGCGCTGATCCGCCGCGCCGATACGTTTTTTGTCGCAAGCTACGTTGCCGCGCAGAACGGCAGCCCGGCTGCAGGTGTCGATGTCTCTCATCGAGGTGGCAAGGCAGGGTTTGTCCGGGTCGAGGGCAATACCCTGACGATACCGGATTACTCGGGCAATAATTTTTTCAACACACTGGGCAATTTCTCGATTAATCCGAAGGCGGGTTTGTTGTTTCCGGATTTCGACAGCGGTGAATTGCTACTGCTGACGGGCAGGGTTGAAATTCTGTGGAAAGATGCGCCACAGGTTCGTGCATTCGACGGCGCCGAGCGCGCCTGGCAGTTCACGCTGGATCACGGTGTGCGCATCCGCGCTGCACTGCCGTTTCGCGGCGTCTTTGAAGACTATGCAAAAACCTCACTCGCAACCGGCGACTGGGCGCAGGCAGACGCCGCGCTGGCAAGGGACGAGAACCAGAATACCTGGCGGCGCTTTCGCATCGCCCGGATCAAAGACGAAAGCAGTGTCATTCGATCATTCAAACTGGTGCCAGCAGATAAACAACCGGTGCCGTGGTTCGACGCGGGACAATTTCTGACCTTGCGAGTCACACCCTCTGGTGCGAGTACGACGCTTTGTCGAACCTATACGGTCTCCTCGGCACCGGGTGAGGAGTCTCTTCAAATTTCAGTCAAGCGCGAGCCCGGTGGTGTGGTGTCCAACTACTTGCATGATGCGCTGACGATGGGCGTGGAGATTGAAGTGAAGGCGCCACGGGGCAATTTCACACTGGATGCGGCCGAGACGCGGCCCGCGGTGTTACTGGCCGGGGGCGTGGGGGTCACGCCGATGATTTCCATGGCGAAGCAGGTAGCCAATTTTGCCAAAAAAACGGGCCACTATCGTGCGCTGACGGTGTTTCACTCAGCTCAGGATACCGCGCAGCGCGCGTTTGCCGATGAATTTCGACTGCTTGAAAGACTGACCGCAGGGTCGATCCGGTACTTCTCGTTTGTCGATAGAATATCGCCGCGGGATCGCGCGGGTATCGATTACCACGGCAGTGGCTATATCACCGCCGATGTCATTCGCAGCGCGCTGCCACTGGATGACTACGACTTCTATCTGTGTGGGCCGCCCGCGTTCATGCAATCGATCTACGACCTGTTGCGTGAGTTGGGTGTGCGAGATCTGCGTATCCATGCCGAGGCGTTTGGTCCGGCCGCGTTGACCCGCTTAGCCGATCAGGCATCGGCAGCCGCCATCCAGCCCGAAGAGGCTGAGCAGGCCGCCATCCGTTTTTCAGACAGCGGCATCGAAACACCATGGCGGCGTGGAGATGCGAGCATTCTGGAAGTTGCCGAGGCCCACGGGCTCGTCCCGG
>CAZYDV010000388.1:0-5514 GCA_964646405.1 uncultured Granulosicoccaceae bacterium
ACCACCGACCCCAGCATTATGAGTGCTGTGCTCTAACCAGCTGAGCTACATAGCCGTAATCGCGTATTTTCGGCTCATCGCCTGCATGTGTCAAGCAGCATCGCGCAATTTCCGGGCCGCTTATACGTTGAATCTGAAGTGCACCACATCGCCTTCGGCCATCAGGTATTCCTTGCCTTCCAGACGCCATTTGCCGGCGTCGCGGGCGCCTTGTTCGCCGTTGCAGTCGATGAAGTCGTCGTAGCTGACAACTTCAGCGCGGATGAAGCCTTTCTCAAAGTCGGTGTGTATGCGGCCGGCGCCCTGCGGGGCGGTGGCGCCTTTACGGACGGTCCAGGCGCGCACTTCTTTTTCACCGGCGGTGAAGAAGGTCTGCAGGCCGAGCAGGTCGTAGCCGGCGCGGATAACGCGGTTAAGCCCGGGCTCGGTGAGGTTCAGCTCTTCGAGGAATTCGGTTTTTTCGTCGTCTTCGAGCAGGGCGATCTCGGCTTCAATAGCGGCGCATACGGCGACGACACCGGCGCCTTCGCGCTCGGCATACTGTTCTACGCTTGCCAGCATGTCGTTGTTCTCGAAGCCTTCTTCATCGACGTTGGCGATATACATCACGGGTTTGTTGGTCAACAGATGCAACTGATAGATCAGTGGCTCTTCGCTGTCGGTGAGTGACATCAGCCGCGCCGGGGCGCCAGTATCCAGGTGTGCGACCAGTCGCTCCATTAGGGCTTTTTCGGCGATGGCGGCTTTGTTGCCTGACTTTGCGTTCTTGCCCACGCGCAGCACGGCTTTTTCGGCGGTGTCCATATCGGCCAGTAACAATTCGGTATTGATGATTTCGATATCTGATACCGGGTCGACGCGGCCGGCCACGTGGGTGACGTCGTCGTTTTGAAAGCACCGCACGACGTGGGCAATCGCATCAGTCTCGCGGATGTTGGCGAGAAATTTATTGCCCAGCCCCTCGCCTTTGCTCGCCCCTTCGACAAGCCCCGCGATATCGACGAACTCCATGGTGGTGGGCAGTATCTTTTGCGGACTGACGATATCGGCGATGTTATCGAGGCGTCCGTCCGGCACCGGCACGATACCGACATTCGGCTCGATAGTGCAGAACGGATAGTTCTCGGCTGCAATTTCTGCCTGCGTCAGCGCATTAAAGAGTGTTGATTTGCCGACGTTGGGCAAGCCGACAATCCCGCATTTGAATCCCATGATTTATGTATTCTTTGGTTGGTTCTGTTAGCTTGTCTTCGGCTGCGTGTGAAGCACTTGCATGGCCTTAGCGGTGTCGCCACTGACAATGGCCGCCAGTTCATCGACGACGCGATCGATAGCACTGTCGAGCAGGTCCGCCTCGCTTTTGGGTGCGCGCTGCAACACGAAGTTCACCACCTGTTTGGCATCTCCCGGATGGCCGATCCCTAAGCGCACACGCCAGAAGTCAGCGCCGAGGTGCTTGATGATGTCGCGCAGACCGTTGTGGCCACCGTGACCACCGGCGCGTTTTAATCGCACTGTGCCGGGCGGCAAATCGAGCTCATCGTGTACGACCAGCGTCTGACTGATATCGATACGATAGAAACTGGAGATCGCCTGTACCGCCTGACCGCTCAGATTCATGAATGTCATCGGTTTGAGCAGCCGGACGTCGGCGCCGCCAATACCCACGCGCGCGACCTCGCCGTGAAATTTCTTCTCTGGCGAAAAGGTCGCAGAGTAACGGCGCGCCAGGGAATCCAGCAAAAAGAAACCCGCATTGTGGCGGGTTTCTTCGTACTTGGAGCCGGGATTTCCGAGGCCGACAATCAGCTTGATTTCAGACACCGGTACTCACCGCGCTGGCTACTCGTCTTCGGTGCTATCCGCACTGTCGGCTGCCGGCTCCTCTCCGCCAACGTCATCATCTGATTCCTCTTTCGCCGCACGGGTGGCGTGCACTGCAGCCACTGCGCGATCGTGATCTTCACCGTGGCTCAGATCAACCGAGGTCACACCGTTAGGCAGCGGGATATCGGACAGGTGAATCGAATCGCCCAGATTCAGAGTCGAGACGTCGACTTCGATAAATTCCGGCAGATCGCCCGGCAGGCAACTGATCGCCATATCCACTTCGATGTGGTTGATCGAGCCGCCCTCGAGCTTGACGCCCGGGCATTCGTCTTCGCCGATAAAGTGCAGCGGCACCTGAACAGTGATGGCCTCGTTGGCCAGTACGCGCAGAAAATCCATATGCAGGATCTGCTGCTTGTAGGGGTGACGCTGAACGTCTTTGATGATCGCCTGCTCTTTTGAGCCCGCGATATCCAGCGTGAGGATATGGCTGAAAAACGCTTCGTGCTGGAGGTTGTTCAGCACTTCGTTGTGACTGAGCGAAATCGGTGTTGGATTGCCACCACCGCCATAGACGATGCCTGGCAGACGTTCGGATCTACGCAGTCGGCGGCTCGCACCTTTTCCGTAATCACTGCGTAATTCCGCACTCAATGTGAAATCGAGGCTCATTGTATGCTCCTGAATGAAGGTACCACTGAAGATGCACTCGCTCGCGACCAAACGAATGCAAAGCCGATCAGTATAACAAATTTTCTCGCGTTAGCCAGTTCCCGAGCAAACGCGGGCGTGCGCCCGGGTCAATCCATGTAGATTGAGCTGACCGATTCGTCTTCGTGCACGCGACGAATGGTTTCGGCGAGCATATTGGCCACTGAGAGTTGCCGCACCTTGCCGCAGTTGAGCGCCTCGGCAGACAGCGGGATCGTGTCGGTCACGACGACTTCATCGATCTCGGAGCCCAGCAGATTCTCGATCGCCTTGCCCGACAGAACCGCATGGGTGGCATAGGCCACCACCTTGAGCGCACCGTTTTCTTTCAGCGCGTCAGCGGCCTTGCACAGTGTGCCGGCGGTATCGACCATATCGTCGATGATGACGCAGGTCTTGTCGCGCACATCACCAATAATGTGCATCACCTGCGCCATGTTGGCTTGCGGGCGACGTTTATCGATAATCGCAAGATCAGCGTCATCGAGTTGTTTGGCGACGGCACGTGCGCGCACCACACCGCCGACATCGGGTGATACGACGATTAAGTTGGGGTGCTTCTGGCGCCAGATGTCGCCGAGCAACAGCGGCGAGGCATAGACGTTATCGACCGGGATATCGAAAAAACCCTGAATCTGGTCGGCGTGGACATCGACGGTCAGCACTCGATCGACGCCGGCGACGGTCAGCATGTTGGCAACCAGCTTGGCCGAGATCGGCACCCGGGCCGAGCGCACCCGACGGTCTTGTCTGGCGTAGCCAAAATAGGGCATGACGGCAGTTATCCGCTCGGTCGAGGCGCGTCTGAACGCATCGACCAGGATCAACAGCTCCATCAGATTGTTGTTGGCCGGTGCGCAGGTGGGTTGAATCAGGAAAACGTCGCCACCGCGAACGTTTTCGAGAATTTCGATCGCGGTTTCACTGTCCTGAAAGTTACCCACGGCGGCTTTGCCGAGCGGTATACGCAGATGATCAGCTATTTTCCGGGCCAGTTCAGGATTGGCGTTACCGGAAAATATCATCATGCTCATGGCGGATACGCTGGTTGAAATCTGGAGGAGAAAAAAGAGATGGCTGGGGCGGTAGGATTCGAACCTACGCATGCCGGGATCAAAACCCGGTGCCTTAACCGCTTGGCTACGCCCCAATTCTCTGTATCACAGCGCTTGATACGCCGATCACTTCGCGCTGGCTGCTAGCGAGCCCGGTGTTGCCCGAGCGCGTCGAGCAGAGGTGAGTGATTCACCCCGCGGGCAACAAAACCAGCCCAGCGATCCTGCAGCGACGAAAGCACAATCTGTGCCTCACTTTCACTACCAAGTTCCGCAAAAACGCACGCACCGGAGCCAGTGAGCCTGGCCGGTTTGGCCTCTGCCGGCCGGCAGGCATCGAGCGCCTGCCGAGCCTGCCTGACCTCAGGCCATAGCTCACACACGAGCGGCTCGAACACGTTGCTCGTTATCTCGCCTGCACGAAAGCCGGCTATTGTGATCGGTGTGCTATTGCGTGTCAATTGTGGATTTGAAAACAGTTTCGCCGTTTCCACATGCACACCCGGCTGCAGTACCACGAACCAGTTCTGCGCCAGTGTCAGTGGCGCCAGTTCATCACCGATTCCCTGACCCCAGGCCGACAGGCCGCGCACGAATACGGGTACATCGGCACCAAGTTCACGCCCCATCGCGGCGAGCTGGTCAGTACCAAAGCCACACTGCCAAAGATGGTTTAACGCCACGAGCGTAGTCGCAGCATTGGAACTTCCACCGCCCAGGCCACCGCCCATTGGCAAGCGTTTGGTCAATTCGATCGAGGCGGATTGATGGCAAGCGGCTCGCGCTTGCAGCAGGCTTGCCGCGCGATAGATTAAATTCTCTTCCTGCTGAAGATGTTGCAAGTCACCGAGCAACTCGATGTGACCAGGCTTGTCGCTCACCTCTGTGCCCACCCCAATGGCCAGGGTATCGCCGTAGTCGAGCAATTGAAAGGCGGTCTGCAAATTGTGGTAGCCATCGTCACGACGACCGGTGATGTGCAGAAAGAGGTTGAGCTTGGCCGGTGCGGGCCAGAGCGTGCGCCGCCGGTCAGTCATCGATACCGGGGATTCTCAATCGCCCGCTGTCGTCAATCGGGTCACCCGGCAGTGACCAATTGCGGATGGTCAGCTCGATCTCGACGCCATCGCCCGAGACGTGGATTTCGCGCGGCAGATCCATCGCGTTGACACTTCGGTAGCGTTTGAAGTCAAGCGCCCAGCGGCTGCCATCGGCATTCTCTACCCGCATTTTACGCAGCCGCCCACGACCATCGCGCTCTATGCTGTCGTGTTCGGCTTCACCCGGCAGCCCGACCGCCCAATAGCGCATCTGCTCGACCGGAATCGCAATACCACTGGCAAGCTGCAACAGTTCATCGGCACTGCCGCCATAGACCGGCGGATCGTTGTCGCGCCACAGGGTCGCACCGTAGATGTCCTGGCTGACTCGATAAACCTGCTTGCCAAGCGGGCCAAACAGCCGGATATCGAAGCCATCGGGGTTCGCATCCCAGGCAAAGCTGACATTGAAGATGCCCTGCTCTTCGGAGTCCAGACTCAGCGAGCCCTGCGAACGCCAGCGATCAAAGCGCAACAGACGCGCTTCCCGGGCTTCGATGGCGGCGGGGTCTGCCACTCGCGGGCTCGGCGCCGGGCCCGCGCACGAAGCCAGCAGCACGACCAACAGACCGGCAAAAAGCGTTCTGGATGCAGCCATGTAATCGCGTCTCACGAGGCGTCGCGCACGGCGTGCGACACGGCACATGCTGGCGGGATCAACGAATGAATCGATCCATGACTTCGAGCAACAGATCATCGTCCGGCGACAGGCGCAGCGCCTCTTCCCACACCTGGGTGGCACTGTCCTGATCACCCGAGACCCAAAGGACCTCTCCAAGGTGGGCGGCAATCTCGGTGTCGGGCAACAGCTTGTGCGC
>CAZYDV010000389.1:0-5509 GCA_964646405.1 uncultured Granulosicoccaceae bacterium
GGCCTGGCACTGGGACTGTCGCTGAACGTGGCGTTTGCCCAGAAAGCTGGCGGTACTTTTATCAAAATCGTACAACCGGAGCCGCCATCTCTCGCACCCTATCTGTCGACCTCTGGCCCAATCGGCCTGGTGGCGCCGAAGATCTATCAGGGCTTGCTCGACTACGATCAGGATCTCAACATCGTGCCGGAACTGGCCGAGAGCTACGAGATCAGCGACGACGGCCTGACCGTCACTTTTAAATTGCAGCAGGGCGTCACCTGGCACGATGGCCAGCCCTTCACCTCGGCCGATGTCCAGTTCACGATCATGGATGTGCTGAAGAAATTCCACCCGCGCGGCCCGAACTCCTTCAAAGAAGTCACGGAGGTGCAAACCCCTGACGAACACACCGCGATCTTCAAGCTCGACAAGCCGGCACCGTACATGATGCGCGCGTTCGCTGGCTATGAGTCACCGATCGTGCCCAAGCATCTGCTTGAGGGCAAAGACATTCGCGAGGCGGAGCTTGGCAACAATCCCGTCGGTACCGGCCCTTTCAAGTTTGTCGAGTGGAAAAAAGGCCAGTACATTCGGTTGGATAAAAATGAAAACTACTGGAAGGAAGGCTTGCCGCTGCTCGATCGCGTCGTCGCCCGAATCATTCCAGATGCCTCTACCAGAACCGCGGCAATGGAAAGCGGAGAGGTTCACTACGGCGCGTTTGGTGCGATTCCCAATGTCGACGTGGTGCGGCTTCGCGAGCTCGACAGCATCGGTGTAACAACCGATGGCTACGCCATGATCAACCCAATGGCGCTGATCGAATTCGACGTCAACAACCCTCCGTTTGATAATCCGGCCGTGCGCAAAGCCATCTCGCACGCGATCGACCGCCAGTTCCTGATCGACAACATCTGGTTCGGTTTCGGTAAGGCCGCCACCAGTGCGCTGTCTTCCAACTATGAACCGACGGGCCTCTATGCGTCAGCAGACAACTACCCGGGCAAGCCGGATGTTGCCAAAGCCATCCAGATGCTCGATGAAGCCGGCGTCACGCCCGATGCCAACGGCGTTCGCGCCAAGGCCACTCTCGATCTGATTCCCTACGGTGAAGACTGGCGTCGAGCGGGTGAATACGTCAAGCAGGCGATGGGCGATATCGGCATCGAGCTGGATCTGCGCTATGAAGACGTGCCCACCTGGATTAAGCGTGTCTATGGTGACTACGACTTCACCATGAACATGAACTACTTCTACCAGTTGCCCGATCCGGTCATTGGTGTTCACCGTCACTATGGCACCGATCAGATTCGTCAGGGTACACCGTTTGTCAATTCCACTCGCTACAGCGATTCGGATCTGGATGCGTTGCTGGTGGCTGGCGCCACGTCCGCCGATCCGGAGGCACGCGTCGCGATCTACAAAGACATTCAGTCAAAGCTTGCCGAAGACATGCCGGTAATGAACCTGTTCGAAATGCAGTTCACCACGGTCTACAGCAGTAAGCTGAAGGATCACTCTTTCTCTGCGATGGGTGCCTACTCGTCCTTTGACAAGACCTGGCTCGACGACTAACTCCTGATCGTTGAAAGGTAGTCACGCGGTACAAAGCGGGCAGTCACGGTGACTGCCCGTTTTTTTATCTGTGGCGCATCGCCTGGTTAGTTGCCAGACGTTTCTGTTGAAACACTTAGCTCGACATGAATCTCACTGCAAAACGTTTTCGCTATGTGGTTAAACGATTGTTACAGGCCATTCCGGTGGTGGTGGCAATCCTGGTGGTCAATTTTTTTCTGCTGCACATGGCCGAGGGCGATGCGGCCGATGTGCTGGCGGGCGAGGCCGGCTCGGCCACGCCTGAGTACATGGCGCAACTGCGCGAGAAATTTGGTCTGGACAAGCCGCTGCCGGTGCAACTGGCGGTCTATTTGAAAAATGCGTTAACGTTCGATCTGGGGTATTCGTTTCGCCACGACATGCCCGTGTCGAAACTGGTGCTCGATCGATTCGTGCCCACGCTGTTACTGATGGTTTCAACCATTGTTATCGCGGTTGGGCTGGGTATCGTGCTGGGCCTGCTGGCGGCATCTGGCCTGAACACCTGGCGCGACAACATCATCTCAATTTTTGCGCTGGTCACCTACGCCACACCCCTGTTCTGGATCGGTCTGATGATGATCGTGGTGTTTTCGCTAAAGCTTGGCTGGTTTCCCACCAGTGGCATGGAAAACGTCGCGATGTTTTACGAGGGCTGGGATCGGGTCAAGGATATCGCGCATCACCTGGTGATGCCGACCATCACCCTCTCACTGTTCTATCTTGCGCTCTACACCCGGCTAATGCGCGCCTCGATGCTGGAGCAGGCCGGTATGGACTACGTGACTACCGCTCGCGCCAAGGGCCTCACCGAACGGCGGATTGTATTTGGCCATATTCTGCGCAACGCACTGCTGCCAGTGGTGACGATGGCCGGTGTACAAGTGGGCGCACTGATTGGTGGGTCGGTGATCGTGGAATCGGTTTTTGCCTGGCCCGGTTTAGGTATGCTGGCGTTTGAAGCGCTGTTCGCGCGTGATTTAAATTTGCTGCTGGGTATTTTTCTGTTGTCTGCGCTGTTGGTGGTGGCGATCAATCTGATCGTCGATATCATCTACTCGTTTCTCGACCCGCGTATTGAGGTGGAGTGATGGCCTTTCTCAAACTCTACTGTCGCAATCGATCCGCGGTGCTGGGTCTGATTATTCTAGTCTGCGTGCTGGTGTTGGCTGCCAGTGCGTCGCTTTTCTTTCCTGACGATCCGTTTCGTCTGGCGGGCAAGCCGATGTCGCCCCCGGGGGAAAACGGCTATTTACTCGGCAGCGATACACTGGGTCGCGATGTGGCTGCCGGCATCGCCCACGGTGCTCGCACGTCGCTTTTGATCGGCGGGCTGGCAACGGCAGTCGCGGTTTTGCTAGGCGTGGTACTCGGTGGTTTTGCCGGCTACTTCGGTGGCTGGATCGATGACCTGCTGATGCGCGTGACTGAAATGTTTCAAACGATCCCGTCGTTCATATTTGCCATTCTGATCGTCGCGATTATGAAGCCCTCGATCAACAGCATTGTCATCGCCATCGCGGTGGTCTCGTGGCCGGCTGTCGCACGGCTGGTGCGCGGTGAGTTTATGTCGATGCGCAATCGGGAGTTTGTCCAGGCCTGTCATATTGTGGGCATGAGTGACTGGCGCATCATGTTGCGCGAGATTCTGCCCAACTGCCTGTCGCCGATAATCGTTGCAGGTTCGCTAATGGTGGCAACGGCGATTCTGATCGAAAGTGGTTTGTCGTTTCTGGGGCTGGGCGATCCGAATATCATTAGCTGGGGTTTTCAGATTGGTGCCGGGCGTACGGTATTGCGTTCGGCCTGGTGGGTGTGTACGTTCCCGGGCGTGGCGATACTGCTGACGGTGCTGGCCATAAATCTTGTGGGTGAAGGCCTGAACGATGCGCTCAACCCTCGACTGCGGAACCGCACATGAGTAGCGACATGGCAGCTCCACTGCTCGATATTCGTGATCTGCACGTCTCTCTACCCAGTGGTGCAGAACGTCCGTACGCCGTTGAAAAAGTCGACTACACGCTCGGCAATAACGAAATTCTCTGTCTGGTGGGCGAATCGGGTTCCGGTAAGTCGATCACCGCTCGTGCTGTGATGGGCCTGTTGCCTGCACCGCATGTTGCTGTGGCGTCCGGGCAGATTTTATTTAACGGCGAAGACCTGACGACGACGACGCCGGGCCGCATGCGCGAGATTCGCGGTGGCGAAATATCGATGATCTTTCAGGAGCCGATGACCGCGCTGAATCCGGTGATGACCATCGGCAAGCAGATCGATGAGGTCATACGTTTTCACGCAAGTCTGAGTCGCAGGCAGCGGCGAGCACGCGCAATGGAACTGATCGACAGCGTACATTTGCCTGATCCGTCGCGCATTATCAAAGCCTATCCGCACGAACTGTCTGGCGGCCAGCGACAGCGCGCGATGATCGCCATGGCACTGGCGATGGAGCCGAAAATACTCATCGCCGATGAGCCGACTACAGCACTCGACGTAACCACACAGGCGCAGATACTCAAACTGATCAAAGAACTGCAGCGTGATCACGACACCGGCGTATTGTTTATTACGCACGACTTCGGTGTCGTTGCAGATATTGCGGATCGTGTCGCAGTGATGCAACAGGGTGAAATTGTCGAGATTGGCAGTGCCGATGAAGTGCTGAATCGTCCCACGCACCCGTACACGCAACGTTTGATCAGAGCAGTACCCAGCCTGCAACCGCGGGCAGCAAGGCCGCTGTCCAGTAACATCGAGCTTGATGTGCGTGGCTTGAGTAAGACTTATCGCAGCGGTGGTGGCTGGTTTGGATTAGGCGGTGCGACCAAAGTGGTACACGCCGCCGATGAGGTCGATGCCGTGCTGCACCATGGCGAGACGCTTGGCATTGTGGGTGAGTCCGGCTCTGGCAAGTCGACGCTGGCGCGTTGCATTGTGCGACTGATCGACGCTGAAGCAGGTGAAATCATCTACAAGGGAACCGATTTGCGTCCACTGGATCGCGCTCAAATGCGACCCTATCGATCAAAGATACAAATGGTTTTTCAGGATCCGTTTGCCTCGCTCAACCCGCGCAGCAAAGTGGGCAGAATCATTGCGGATGGACCGGTGATACTTGGCTCAGCACCACGTGAAGCCGAAAAACGGGCCAGAGAGATGCTCGAGTTGGTCGGCCTTGACGAACAGGCATTTAATCGTTACCCGCATGAATTCTCCGGTGGCCAGCGCCAGCGCATCGGAATCGCTCGGGCACTGGCGCTGGACCCTGAAATTCTGGTCGCCGACGAGCCGGTTTCAGCGCTCGACGTCTCGATTCAGGCTCAGGTGCTGCAGTTGCTTGCCGACATTCGCGATCGCCTGCAACTGTCGATGATCTTTATCACCCACGATCTTCGAGTGGCGGCCCAGGTATGCGACCGGATCAGTGTGATGCGTCTTGGCAAAGTGGTAGAGCAGGGGCCGACGGCCGAATTGTTTGCCAATGCATCACACCCCTACACCCGCGAGTTGATCAATGCAGTGCCGGGCAAGGACTGGATGCCGGACGCTAATCCTTAAGTGGCTCGAAGTGGTGTAGCTCAGCTTCAGCCGCGATCCCGTGTTGCCAGCGAATGCGCTCGAGGATCCCTGTTCAGGATCAGTTGCCGATCAGGGCAGTTTGAGAAAACCTGGTAGCCCGCGTCATCATTCTGATGGGTATTCAGTCAGAGGAGTCCGAATTATTCACGAAGAGTAAAGCGAGCAACCGGAAAAACCATGAATAGTCTGAGCAGGCTATGTGTTACGCCCGCTAGATCAGCGGGCGTAAACTACTGTCAGCTTTGCTGTGCGAGCTTGTCCAGCGCTCCTGATGATCGAGCGGTTTTTGACGATTTGCCGATCAATCCGTTGAGCGTTTTAGAAAACTCCTCAGGGCGCATTTTCGATATAT
>CAZYDV010000390.1:0-5509 GCA_964646405.1 uncultured Granulosicoccaceae bacterium
GTTGAGGCGACGCCAATCTCCGGGCCGGCATGGGTCAGCAAGGTGGCATCCGCCTCGCGTGTCAGCGTGCTTTCCGGCACATTGCAAATCGCCAGCGTGCCCACGTAGTTGTCGTGCTTTTTAACTTCTTCAAGTGCCGCGAGTGAATCGGCGGTCTCTCCCGATTGCGACAACGTGATGTACAACGTCTGTTCGGGTACGGCTACCGTTCGATAGCGATACTCGCTGGCGATCTCTACCGTGCAGGGTGTTTTGGTGTACTCCTCGAACCAGTATTTAGCCGTCATACCGGCGTGATAGCTGGTGCCACAGGCAACGATGTGAATCGCCTTGGTTCGCGCCAGTATATTTGTGTCGATCGCGCCGATGCCATTGAGCAGCAGATCGGTATCGGAGATTCTGTCCTGCAGGGTGGCACGGATAGCATTGGGCTGCTCGTAGATCTCTTTGAGCATGTAGTGCTTATACGGACCTTTATCAACCGAGTTGACTGACAGAGTCGAGGTCTTGACCGCACGCTTGACCGGATTACCCGTCGCGTCTTCGATCTGCATTTCACCGCCATTCACATCGACCAGGTCGCCATCTTCAAGATAGATGATCTCCTGGGTGACCGGTATCAGTGCTGCGGTGTCAGAGGCCAGAAAATACTCGCCTACACCCAGCCCGACCAGCAGCGGGCTGCCCTTGCGAAAAGCCACCAGCCGATCCGGCTGCTCGGTATTCAGGATCGCAATCGCATAGGCACCGTGCAGATGCCCAATCGCAGTGCGCACACCGGTGAGATAGTCACCCGCCTTGCTGACTTCGCGATGCAGCAGATGCGCAATCACCTCAGTATCGGTTTGCGAATCGAATTCATAGCCTTCGCCCTGCAGCGTGGCGCGAAGCGCGTCGTGATTTTCGATAATACCGTTGTGCACAACCGAAAACTGGCTGCGCGAGTTGTGTGGATGGGCATTGCGTTCGGACGGTTCGCCATGTGTTGCCCAACGCGTGTGGGCGATGCCGATACCGGCCTCCAACGGCGATTTTTCGAGCATTTCACCGAGTACGGCAACCTTACCCAGTGCACGTTGGCGCTGGATCTGATTATCGCCGTTGAGTACCGCCACACCCGCAGAGTCGTAGCCGCGATACTCCATGCGGTGTAGGCCTTCGAGCAGAATCGGGGTGACGTTTCTCTGCGCGTACGCAGCAATAATTCCACACATAAATTTGTTAAACCTTGGTTTTTTTGGTTGGTCGCGGCCAGTTGTCTACCGTTCGCAACTTTGCTCGCGTGAAGGCAAGCTGATTTTCTTCCACCGTTTTCGTGATCGTCGATCCCGCACCAACCACCGCATTGCGCCGCACCGTCACAGGCGCCACCAACTGTGTGCTGGAACCGATGAAAACACCATCTTCAATAACCGTTTGCGACTTGTTGGCCCCGTCGTAGTTACAGGTAATGGTGCCAGCACCAATATTGACTGCCTCCCCTACCACGCTGTCGCCCACATAAGATAAGTGATTGACTTTGCTGCCACGTGCAATGGTGGACTTCTTGATTTCGACGAAATTGCCTATGTGCGCTTGCTCGGCAAGTTCAGTGCCGGGCCGAAGTCTTGCGAATGGGCCTATGGCACATTTTTCACCGACGCTGGCGTCTTCTAACACGCAGTTCGCGTGGATGGTGGTTCCACTGGCAACCGATACGTTTTTAAGCACGCAGTTCGGGCCGATGGTGACGTTGTCACCCAGCGTTACTTCACCCTCGAAGACACAGTTCACATCGATAATGCAGTCCTGCCCGGTGGTCAGCGAGCCGCGCACATCAATACGGGCCGGATCGCGCAGTGTCGCTCCACCATCCATCAGCCGGGTGGCGATATTGCGCTGGTGAATACGTTCCAGTTCTGCCAGTTGCAGGCGACTGTTGACGCCTGTCACTTCCCACTCATCATCGGGGTTGTGGGTTGCAATCGACAACCCCTGATCTGAAGCCAGCTTGAATATGTCGGTTAAATAATATTCTTGCTGCGAATTGTTGTTGTCGATGCGATTGAGCAGCTCGTTGAGTACCGCTGCTTTGGCGGCGAGAATACCGGTGTTGATCTCACAGATCCGGTGCTGCTCGTCTGTGGCGTCCTTGTGCTCGACGATACCCGTCACCGCACCTTCGCTGTTGCGCACGATTCGGCCGTAGCCAGTGGGATCGTCCAGCACCACTGTCAGCAGTGAAAGGTTGCTGTCAGTCACGTCAGCCACCAGCTTTTGCAGCGTTTCAGGTCGCGTCAAGGGGACGTCACCGTAAGCAATCAATACCGTGTCTTCAGGACGTAGCATCGGCATGGCCTGCTGAACCGCATGGCCGGTGCCCAGCTGCTCGGTCTGCTCGGCATACTGTACCGACGTGCTGATCATCTGCCGAACCTGCTCCGCACCGTGACCCACCACCACCACCGTATCAGTGGCACCAATGCTCGCCGCCGCATCGATCACATGCTGCACCATGGGTTTGTCAGCGATGCAATGCAGTACTTTCGGCAATGCCGATTTCATACGCGTGCCTTTACCGGCCGCGAGGATGACAACTTTCAGAGACATACTCTACCTATTATCAGAGAACGGCTGTACAGGGTTCGACCGTTTCATATGACTAGCGGCCCATCGGATACCGTCTGTAGCACAGCCCGTGCGAGCACTCTGGCACTGCATCCCTATTTAACAATCGTCCAAGAGATACGGGATTAATTTCACATCTGCAGCCCCAGCGGCACGCCCGGCCGGGCAGCATAGCAAAGCTTCGGCAATGGCAATGAGTCTATGAATTACCATAAGTTTGCCGGGATGTGGGCCACTCCGGCCGATACTACCGGAAATGCATCGGTGCATGCAGATGCTCGGGCTTTGGTCCGGCCAGACTATCAACATCGAAACCGAACGACTGTTCGCTAAAGCTCGGCGATATCACTGGTCGGCCGAAATTTACGAATTGAGTCCGGCATACTCGAGTTTACTCATGAGTAAAATCCTATTGGATCGGTCGCGACATCCCCCGGGGCAAGCATTCAATCAGCGCTCGCCCGGGAATGGGAGAGGACAGGGTCGTTACCGGTGCACCGGCCAGTGGAGAAATGACACAGACATTTTCCCTGTCGAGCGATTATTAGCGTCAGACCTTTCCCTAGCGGCAAATGGCCACCGACCGTCAAAAAATGCTGGAGGGAGGTGTTTGTACCGAGACCAGCATATTGTTGCAGTTGCGCTGAATCATTCGCCGGTAACTGATGGCTTGCGCTCAGCCAGAATATCAATCTCGAAGCTAAACACGAGTTCACCGTACTGGTTGTAGCCCTCGTTGCGACTGCGAATAATGCCCCATTTGCCGCGAATGACCTTTTCCGGTTTTTCGATGATCTCGTAGGTGTAGGTAATGTTGTGCCCCGGGCGCACCGCTTTAATCCAGCGCATGTTGCGAAAACCGATACCGGCACCATTTCTCCGCCCGTCTCGCACCCCGGTCGCGTAGCGCTCCATATAAGTGACCATCAGTTTCATCCACACGGCACAGACGTGCCAGCCTGATGCCACAAGCCCCTGTGTCGGCCCTTCACGAGCCGCGTCGACATCCACGTGCATCGCCTGCGGCGCATACTTTTTACCAAACTCGATGATTTCCTTTTCACCGAACGTGTGGTTACCGAAAACGTGAAACTCACCAACCGGGATATCTTCAAACCAGCGGCTGCGAAAGAAGGTCTCGCTCATGCGCCCGCTCCCGTCGGGCGGTGCTCGATCAACAGTTCGGTATCGAGCACAATCACGCTTTGATCCTTCTGATTCAACACATCGATAGAGACTTCAACTCGCCCCGGGTCATTGGCGCGTTCTGCCTGCTGCAACGAGGTGACGGTAATTCCCGCATGCAGTGAATCCCCGGCGAACACCGGCCGCAGCCAGCGCAGCGACTGAACACCCGGCGACCCACGCGAGGGTATGTGATCACGCTCCAGGGTGTCTGCCAGCAGCCGCATCATCAACGCACACACCTGCCAACCACTGGCGCAATGCCCGCCAAAAATCGATTTTTCCGCCACCGCCGGGTCCAGATGATACGGCTGTGGATCAAATTCGGTGGCAAATTCGATGATGTCGGCCGCATCAATCGTGATCGATCCGGTCTGGAACACCTGACCGGATTCGATGTCTTCCCAATATTTCATGCTCGCTTGCGTACTCACGGCTATTTACTCATGCCCGGCAGCCACAGGGCGATTTCCGGCCAGATGATCAAAAGGCCCACCAGAAAAATCGCACAGCCCATATACGGCAGTGCGGCCACATAGATATCCTGCATGGTGGTATCGGGCGGGGACACGCCTTTCATCACAAACAGCAACAGGCCAAAAGGCGGGGTGGTGAAGCTGATCTCAAGCGCCAGCAAAATGATCACGCCAAACCAGATTAGATCGAAGTTCAGACTCTGCGCCAGCGGGAAAAAGATCGGCACCGTCAGCAGCATCATCGACAGCTGATCCATGAACATGCCCAACACCAGCAGGATACCGAACATGATCAGCAGCATGACAATGGGCGCGAGCTCAAAGCCTGTGGCCCAGTTAATCAGCCCGGAACTGGCCCCCGAGAATGCCAGCAACGCCGAAAACGTGGCAGAGCCAAAGATGATCAGCAGCGCCATGGTGGTTACGCGCAATGCCCCGGTCACCGACTTCACCATACTGTCAATGGTGAGCTGACCATAGAGCGCGGCAAGCAACAAGACCCCCAGGCAGCCGAATGCCGCGGATTCCGACGGCGTGGCCCAGCCGTTCAAAATGAGCAGGATCACACCGACAACAATCGCCAGCATCGGCACCACATCAAATAAGAAGAGCCTCAAGCGCTGGCCGACACTGATCTGCTCGATCTCATAATCCGGTGCGGCATCCGGATCGATCAGGCAGATAAAAAGGATCAGCAACACGTAGAAGCCCGCCAACATAAGCCCCGGTACCACGCCTGCGATCAATAGCTTGCCCACATCCAGATTAGCCAGTGTCGCCAGCAGCACCGCCAGGGCCGACGGGGGAATCAACATCGCCAACCCACCCGTGCCGAGGATCGGGCCGATGGCCATCTTTTTCTTGTAACCGCGCTTTTCCATCTCCGGCACCATCAGCGAGCCGAGCAGCGCGGTCGAACCCATCGACGATCCCGAGAGCGTGGCAAACGCGGTACCGCCGGCGACCGTCACGAATGAGAGCCGTGCCGGCAGACGTCCCATCAGTTTATCGATCGCGCTGAACATCCGATTGGCGAGGCCGGTAAAAAAGAAGATTTCGCCCATCAGTAGAAACATCGGTACCGGCATCAGGTTGAACGAGGTGACAGAGCGAATAGCGTTGTTCGACAACTGGCCGATGCCGCGCGACATCTGCGTCAACAGATCGCCATTGCCGCCCATGAAATAGGTCGCCGCAATCATATTGGCCGCTAGAAACGCCAGGGCCACCGGCACACCAAT
>CAZYDV010000391.1:0-5509 GCA_964646405.1 uncultured Granulosicoccaceae bacterium
CAGCACGTATGCCGCACGCCTATCGTCGCGCGCGACGCGCCAATCTGGGAGTGGTGTTCTCGCATCCACAAATTGGCCTGGCAGGACAGAGCTACCGCGCGCTGGTCGACGGCAATGTGGCCTTCCAGACCGGCGAAGTCTCGTTCGAGGATCAGGGTCGGGCCCGCGTGATGGGCGAGAATAAAGGACTGTTGCGCGTCTACGGCGAGACAGACACCGGCAGACTGCTTGGCGCTGAAATGATCGGTCCGGCGGCTGAGCACCTGGCACACCTGTTGGCCTGGGCCATTCAAAGCCAGCAGACTGTCGAGCAGATTCTGCAAAACCCGTTCTACCACCCGGTGGTGGAAGAGGGCTTGCGCAGCGCCCTGCGCGACCTCAACCAGAAGCTCGGCTTCGGCCCCAATCCACCGCTGCGCTGTATCGATTGCGGCCCGGGGTCGTAAACCGCATCAGCCCACTTTGAATACTCCGGCGGCGCCATTGGGAATCGATATCAAGATTTCATGGCGCCTGGCTGATTGTGTTATACAGGGGTTGATCGTGCGCCAGCGCGCGGCAATTCAACACGCACCGGAGGAAATTTTTCGTGAAAAAACTGATTCTCGCCCTGACGGCCGGCGCCGGCCTGGCGTTTGGCACCCTGGGCCAGGCAGCGGATATTCCCTGCGAAACCGCCAAGCTGATCGTGCCGTGGAAGGCGGGTGGCGGTACTCACGTACTGTTTTCGATTTTCGAAAAAACCATTCAGGAACTGGACGTCACACCCAAGATCAAAGTGGTTACCGTGCCAGGTCAAGGCGGCAACAAGGGCGCCAAGGATGCGGCCAAGGCAAAGGCCGATGGCTGCACGTTGTTCGCCATTCACCAATCGGCGATCACAAGCTTTTTAAATGGCCGTATCGGCTTCCAGTACGACGGCTTCGACACCGTCGCCAACCTGACCAACACGCCGGATATTATTGGCGCCGCCGCCAGCGCTGAATTCAAGAGCTTTGAAGAATTCAGAGATTTCGCCAAAGCCAATCCAGACACCATTAAAACCGGTGCAACGTTCGGCTCGACCAGCCATTTCATCTGGCTGTTGCTGGAGCAGGAAATGGGTATCAAGTTCTCTTTTGTCCCGTACGACGGCACTGCAGAACGCATGACGGCACTGCTGTCCGGCGCAATTGATATGGGTGCGCTGAATGTTGCCTCGGGCCGCAAACATCTTGAATCGGGCTCACTACAGGGCTTTGCCATTGCCTCTGATGAACGCTCGAAGCATTTGCCAGATATGCCCACTCTGAAGGAGCTGGGCGTCGATATGACCTTCGCACTGGAACGCGGCATCGTTGCGCCCAAGGGCACACCCCAAGACGTGATCGACCACTGGGCCTCTGTGTTCAAGGCCGCAGCAGAAGATCCCGATCTGCTGGCACAAATGGATTCTAAAGGCACTGACATCCGCTTTCAGGGTCCAGCAGATTTTCGCGCCTGGGCTGACAACATCTACAACAACTACGAAGCAGTGGCGATCCAGATCGGCATGTACAAAAAGTAGCGCGCGACCCCCACTGGCGCGGCATCCGCCGCGCCAGTGGCCGTCGTCGATTTACCCTTAAACCCCCGCTTTCAGGCCCTTTCTGCCCCAGAGTATATGACTGCACAGCAAACGCCGTTGGATTCCTCGTCAGGCCCGCGCACGTGGCTGTCCCAAGACGTGATTTCAGCCATAGTGCTGCTGGTCATCTGCGGCATTCTGTGGCACGCCAGTCTCGATATTCGCGAGCCCGATTACGGCCAGCTCAGTCCCGCCACCTGGCCGCGCATCATCATTGGCGTGCTGACACTGTTATCGCTGATCTTTCTGGTGCAATCGATACGCGCCACGAGCAATCCAACAAGCGACGACACAACCACAACCTCTTTCGACAGCCCGCTACCGTCAAGCCGGGGACATGAAGGCGGGATAAAAAATTTCTACCTTTACTGGCGCAACGTCATCTGGTGCTTTTCACTATTTGGCCTGTACCTGTACACCATGCCGTGGCTTGGCATGCTGATCGGCGCGCTGCTGTTTGTATTTTTGTTGCTCAATACACTGGGCGGCTGGACCCCGCGCAACCTGCTGATTCATGCGGCCATCGCACTGGCCACGGTTGGCAGCATGTGGAGCCTATTCACCTACGGACTTGGCGTCATCCTGCCGTCCGGCACACTGTTTCCGGGGCTCTAAACCGTGGTTTTAGAAAACCTGCAGCTCGCGTTCGCAGAAATCGCAAGCCTGTCTACGCTATTTCTGATGATCGTCGGCGTAGCGGCCGGTCTGCTGGCGGGTTCGATTCCCGGCTTCACCATTGCGATGGCTGTGGTACTGACCCTGCCCTTCACCTTCTCCATGCCCGCCACACAGGGACTGGCAGTGATGGTCAGCGTGCTGGTGGGTGGATTATCCGGTGGTTTGATGTCTGGCATATTAACTGGCATTCCCGGTACGCCTTCATCTGTTGCCACCACGTTTGACGGATTTCCAATGGCGCGGCAGGGGCGGCCGGGTCTGGCACTGGGGCTGGGCGTGTGGTCATCATTTTGTGGCGGTATGATCAGCGCCACCATTCTGGTACTTTTTGCACCGCAGCTTGCGCGCGTGGGGCTTGAATTCCAGCCATGGGACTTTTTCATGCTGGTGATATTTGCGCTCACCGTTACCGCAAGTCTGGCTGGCAAACATTTGATTAAGGGGCTGATCGCCGGTGCGTTCGGGTTGTTCATTCGCACCGTGGGTGAGGACGACGCCGTGGGCATGGCGCGATTTAATTTCGGCAATGATGAACTACTCGGCGGCTTTGATTTCATCGCCGTACTGATTGGCCTCTTTGCCTTCAGCCAATTGCTTTCCGATGTACGTGATCCGGTCGCCGCCAAGCGGGCACTGACCGATCGCGGCAACATTCGCGTGCGCATCGAGCACGTCAACGCGATCAAAGCGCTGATGAAGCGCTGGGTCACGGTGATTCGCTCCGCGTTGATTGGTGTATTTGTGGGCATTCTGCCCGGCGCCGGCGGATCCATCGCCAATATACTCGCCTACGATCAGGCCAAAAAAGCAGCCAAAGATCCAGACAGCTTCGGCACCGGCGTACCCGAGGGCATCATCGCGCCGGAGACTTCCAACAATGCAGTTGAAGGCGGCGCGCTAACGCCGCTGATGGCACTGGGTATTCCGGGTGACGTCACGGCGGCGATCATGCTCGGTGCGCTGCTAATTCACGACGTCGTACCCGGGCCAACCTTCATCGCCGAAGAGCCGGTGCTGGCCTACTCCATATTCATCGCGTTCTTCACGGCCAACTTCATCATGCTCGGCCTGCAATCACTGATGCTGCGTGTGTTCGTGCTGGTGACCCGCATACCGATGTACGTACTGGCCGCCGTTATTCTCGCCTTCAGTTCCATCGGTGTCTTCGCACTGAACAACATTTCATTCGATGTGTGGACACTGTTCTGGTTCGGACTGCTCGGCTTTGCCATGCGCCAGGCAGGCTTTCCGCTGGCGCCGATGATTCTCGGCGTGGTGCTGGGCAATATCGCAGAACTCAATCTCAGCCGTGCACTGGCCATCGACACCAGCCTGGCGCCTTTTTTCACACGACCGTGGGCGCTGTTCTTTCTGCTGATCGCCATCTACTCCGCGCTGTTTCCGTGGTTCCAGGATCAACGACGAAAGGGGGCAAACTGGACACGCTTCTACGGCCCCACTCTGCTACTGGTGGTCGCCGGACCCTTTTTTATGATGGGCGGACAGGTCAGAACCACACTGGCAGCCATCTGCCTGGTCCTGGGTGCCTGGCTTATTTTTCGAGCGATTAATCACAAGCCGGCAAAGACCTGACGTCGCGTGCGCGATCCCATTCTGAATAGCCATGACACTATCCTCGCCAGACAAGATCGCCAAGGCCGCTGAAATACTGTATACCAGCCGGATAAACGCGATACCAATCACCACTCTACCCGACGCTTTGCAACCCGCCGACATCGATCAGAGCTACGCGTTGCAGGAACAACTCAATCGGCAACTCGCGGCAACCGCACTACACCAGCCAGTCGGTTTCAAGATCGGTTGCACCACCGCTGTGATGCAGCAATATCTGATGATCAATCACCCCTGCAAAGGCGCTATCTTCAAATCCACCCTGCTATTTGGACACGGACGTTTTGCCAGCCAACGCTTGTGCAGGCCCGGCGTGGAGTGTGAGGTCGCAGTGAAGATCGCACACGACATGCACGCCGGAACAACCTATACGGTAGAAAACTGCCACCCGTTCATCGAGTCGTGCTTTGCCAGTATTGAGCTGGTCGACGATCGATGGAGAGACTACACACGAGTACCTGCAACCACCCTGATCGCTGAAAATTTTTTTGGCGCCGGCTGCGTGTTGGGTGACCCGGCAAGTGTATCGGCCGATGCACTGCACCAGACGCAGGGCACGATGTGGGTCAACGGCGAGAAGCGTGGCTCGGGCCGCGGCAGCGATATACTGGGCCACCCCCTGGCAGCACTGGTGTGGCTTGCCAATCATCAGGCAGAGCGCGGCACACCACTCAAGGCAGGCGACTATGTATCACTGGGATCAGTCGTTCAAACTCAATGGCTGAACCAAGGCGATAAGGTCGAGATTGAATTCACAAGCCTTGGCGGTTGTTCACTACAACTGGACTAATGATGCGCCATGATCAATGAAAAATCACCAATCGAAATACACAAAGCCGATCTGACGCACGTAGCCGGCATAGCCAGGCTTCTCGACTTGTATCGGCAGTTCTACGAGTGCGAGCCGGATATCGATCTGGCCAACCGGTTTATCAAAGCTCGTATCGAGCACAACGAATCCGAGCTCTTTATCGCGTCTGTCGACGGAAACATCGTGGGCTTTACACAACTGTATCCGTCGTTTTGCTCAGTTGATGCGGCAAAGATCTACATCCTCCACGATCTCTTCGTCGATGCCGACTATCGAAAATCGGGCCTCGGCCGCGCGCTGATGGAGAAAGCTCACGACTGGGCCAGACAAAACGGCGCCGCCCGTGTGGATCTACTCACAGACAAAACCAATATCCCCGGCCAGCAGCTATACGAATCGCTCGGCTACAAAAAAGTGCTTGAAAGCTTTTACGCCTACTCACTTGCCGTGGAATAACCGTGAAGAAGCCAGTAGAATTGTTTAATACTAAAACCCGAGAACCGCTATGAGCTTGTCAGACGTTCGCGCACTTACCTTCGATACCGGTGGAACGATCCTGGATTGGCACACCGGCTTTTCTACGCTGCTGGCCAGCACCGGCGCGAAACATGGCCTGGAGCGCAACTGGCACGATATCACCAACGACCTGCGCCGCCGCAGCCTGGGGAAAATGCTGAACCTGGGTAAAGACGAACCACCCGCCTACAACTTCGACGGTTCACATCGATCCACCCTGGACGAGCTCCTTGCCGAACACGACCTGGAAGTTTTCACCGAAGAAG
>CAZYDV010000392.1:0-5508 GCA_964646405.1 uncultured Granulosicoccaceae bacterium
CGCCTGCTTGCGTCGCAGCAGCAGTGGTGTTGGTGGTGGATGTCCGCGCGGCAACGGCTGCGGTCTCTCCAGCCGCACTAGTACCGGCCGATGCGCCCGCACTGGCGGCGGCGTCTTCCCGAAAGGGCGCCTGACTGCGCGCGCCATGGGCAAGCGACGCATCACCACCGATCAGCGTCATACCCAACGCCTGCGGATTGTCGACGATGATCCCGCTCTCCATCTCCTGCTTGAGCACCGCCATCACACCGGATGAAACGTAGCTGACGACTTTGTCGGCATCCTCGGACGAGACGCCCGACTCGGTCACGACCCTATCGTGAATAGCCTGTTGTGATGCGATACCAACCAGCGCCGACAGCTTGTTGTTGCCGTCATCGTAGGCGTCCTGTTCGTACTTTCCGCTATAAAAATGGGACGGATCTTCCAGCAGACCGTCGTCGCAATAGCGGATTGCCTCGTACAGAACTTCATCACCCTCGATGGTTTCTGCCAGGCGACTGAAACCGGTTAAAACGCCTGATACGGCGGCGGCAACTGCCGCCTGTGTTCGAACGGCATTGTTGCCGGTCACCTCGCCCAGGTGTATCACCGAGGCTGTGCTGATCTTGTTTTTTACAAGGTTCTCAAGGTCTATTGTCATTGGATCACCAGTGCACGTACGACCGCGCTCTCTCCGTTGTTTCGCGGGTTCAATATAATTTGTTTGAATCCATATGCCGTCGAGCGTATGTTAACGGATGTTAAAAAAACAGCTTTCTCAAGCACTTGTGCAAATTGATTCACGAAAAATTCCCGGCGTTATCGACACCGAGAGAGCGTGATACCGTGCAGCGCCACAAGCGCATTCAACTCGGCAGCATGACACCAGAGTACACCATTCGATGGCAGACGCTGATCAAATCTTAAGCGAGCTTTGGGCGCTCCACGAGTTGCCCGCGAGCGCTTTGTCGCAGGTCAACCTGACGGGCAGAAACTCTTGCCTCGCGTCCTCTTTTGCAGTGACCGCCGCCGCCCAGGGCAGTATCGCCGCCGCGGCACTGGCAGCGACAGAGCTGGGCCAGCTGCGAGGTCTTACATGTGCAGAATTGACGGTAGACAGCGGCGATGCCGCAGCAGAATGCACGGGCCTTTTCGCCATAGATGGCACCACGCCACCGACCTGGGCGCCGCTATCGGGGCTTTATCAGTGCCGAGATGGCTGGCTGCGAATCCATGCCAATTTCGATCACCATCGCGATTGCGCATTGAGCGCTTTGAACTTGCCGGTCGGTGAGCAAACCGCCAAAGAGACGCTGTCGGCGCATCTGCTCAAGCACAACTCGATCGATGCTGAACAGGCGATCAACGATGCCGGCGGCGCCGCCTCTGCGGCACGCCAAAGCAGCGCCTGGCTGCAACATTCTCAGGCGCGGGCTATCTCCGAACTACCGCTGGTTGAGATATCAAAAATTGGCCCGGCGAAGGTCCGAAGTCTGCCGCCGCCGGATTCTCCAATCGCCCCGCTTAGCGGCATTCGTGTGCTGGATCTGACCCGAATTCTGGCAGGCCCGGTCGCCGGTCGAACGCTGGCCGCCTACGGCGCGGACGTGATGCTGATCAATTCACCGAATCTGCCCAACATTGACGCGATTGCCGATACCAGCCGCGGAAAGCTGTCAGCACTGCTGGACTTCAATTGCGCAAATGAGCGCGAGACGCTCAACGAGCTTTTAACAGCCAGCGATGTGTTCGTGCAGGGCTATCGCCCCGGATCACTGGCAGGCTTCGGGCTCACAGCTCAACAGATAGCCGATCGCGCACCCGGCATCGTCTGCATAAGCTTAAGCGCCTACGGCAGACTCGGCCCTTGGGCACAAAGACGTGGATTCGACTCGCTGGTGCAAACTGCGGCCGGCTTCAATCACGATGAGGCAATAGCGGCCGGCGCTATCCAGCCAAAACCCATGCCGGTGCAGATTCTCGACTATGCGAGCGGTTTTCTGATGGCGTTTGGGGCCAGTGTGGCGCTGCGCCGGCAACAGCAGGAGGGAGGTAGCTGGCACGTTCAGGTTTCACTGGCACGTACCGCACAATGGCTGCGATCAATGGATCGGGACCTGACCGGGCACACGGGTGAGACGATCAATCCGCCAAGCTTCCTGCGAACCTACCGCTCCGGCTACGGCGAACTTTCAGCCGTGCCACACGCGGCAAAATTCAATGGCCGCTTTTGCGAATGGCAGCGCCCGTCCTGCGCGCCGGGCAGTCACCCGGCCAGTTGGCCGCCGTCATAGCGCTGATTGAGAGTGTCTGGCTAACTACGGATACAGATCAATCGCCTGGTAGCGCTTGATCTTATCCAGCACTTCAGCCAGTGGCCCGTCCTGCAACACAGATTCAGGCTCAGTAACGGACGACTTCTGCTCCTGTGCACGCTGCGGCTCGGACACAGGCTCAGCGGGTGCCGTGGTGGTCGACGGGGGCTCTTCTGCTTCGATCTGCCCGACGTCGACAATCGCCTCATCGATCGCCTGCTCGATATCACCGCCGCTTCGCTGCTCCCACTGCCAGCGCCGAACCGTGTCATCGACACCGTCGTCGGTCGCGCCAAAACCTGCATCATCGGGCAGCACATTGACGGTGTAGTGGATCTCTTGCATGGTGGATTCCGCGCGCATCGCAGCGTGGATCATGCGCGGCTGCACCGGGGCGCAGGCGGCTGGAATCGCAAATTCGTACTCATTCACTGCCTCTGCCAGCCAGGTACTGAGCGCCTCCCAGGTGCTCTGCCGATTGACCGGACCATCGTGCAACAGCACCACTGATCCATTGCTTATTTGTCGCAACGACGTTCGGATGGTCTGCCGATCCTGATTTTGCCCCCAGTCGAGGGTATCCACCGTCCACAGCATTTCGGCCAGACCCTCAGCATTGGCAATGCTGGTGACACGGCTGTTAAATGCGCCGAACGGCGGCCGGTAACAGTGCATATCGATGCCTGCCACATCCCGCACCACATCAGCGGTGGCGCGAATCTCTTTGCGAACCTCACTGTTTGACAGCTTGATTAGCGACTGATGACTGTGAGTATGGTTGCCAACGGCATGACCGGCATTGACGATCGCCTGTAACTTGTCTGGTGCCATGCGAACCCGACTGCCCAGCACGAAGAAAGTCGCCTTGATATTGTGATAGGCAAGTGTTTCGAGAATGCGGTCGGTGACATCATCGTGCGAGGGACCGTCGTCGAAGGTCAGGTAAACCACCGGCTTGCCAGAGGCCAGAACGAGCGCCGGCACCGACCCGGCCAGCCAGCCGATCGAGCAGATCAGACACAGGCGTGCAAAGCGCTTGCTGATAGATTGTTGTTGGAAAAAATGCAAGCGGTTCACCCGGGCTGCGACAGTCACACTGTCGTTTTATCGTTCAGCTAATCGGGCTTTGACCAGTGGCAGCGCTGCCGCCACCGTCGTCACCCGACGCAGGGCTGCAAAACTAACATAATTACCAGAGCGACAGACTACCGGGAACGTATTTTTCTATTCCAAATGCTACTGGATGCCAATTTTTTGACTGAACGTCCAGGAACCTGTCTGAGAAAAGGGTTCGCAGTGACGATGCGAACAATCGGGTCAGATACTCTGATCGATTGAGGGGAGCGGTCCTGCATCCTTAACGATATCAATCGACAGTGCTGGCCATTACAGCGCGCCCGCAGTAGATCATCTGATCTACGACAGACTCCTTTGCTAACTGGCCTTTTGCATTTCCGAGTCAGCCTTGGCGGCACGATCAATAGCTTCCTGGATCATCTGGCGCGCCATAGCCGCGTCTCCCCAGCCCTCAATCTTTACCCACTTGCCGGGCTCCAGATCTTTGTAATGCTCGAAGAAATGTTGCACCTGCTGCAGCGTGATATCGGGCAGGTCAGTATAGTCATTCACATTGCTGTAGCGACGCGAAACGCTCTCGGCCGGCACAGCGATGACCTTTTCGTCCTTGCCACCATCATCCTCCATAACCAGCACGCCCACCGGCCGGCAGTTCATTACCGCGCCTGGCACCACCGGGCGGGTATTGCAGATCAACACGTCGATCGGATCACCATCTTCTGACAAGGTATGCGGAACAAAACCGTAATTGCCCGGATAACGCATCGGCGTGTACAGAAATCGATCGACAAACAACGTACCCGCCGCCTTGTCCATCTCGTACTTTATCGGCTCGCCGCCGACGGATACCTCTACAATGACGTTGATATCGGCAGGGGTGTTATTGCCGGTCGGTATTGCATCAATTCTCATGGCATATTCTCAAGTTTGGGTGGATCACAGGCAAGAACCGGTACAGTTTTCGTGTTTCTGATCCTGCCCGTCCCGATCCACAACGCATTCGATGGGACTGGCGCTGCGGCGGCTGGTGCAACGACCGCACCTGGCGGGATTCTTTCATTTGACCAGGTCGACACCTCGGCGCCAACAACCGGAACCTAAATCGAGCAACATTGTCTCAAAGCG
Organism: uncultured Granulosicoccaceae bacterium; assembly: GCA_964646405.1. Taxonomy (GTDB): domain Bacteria; phylum Pseudomonadota; class Gammaproteobacteria; order Granulosicoccales; family Granulosicoccaceae; genus CAKZSB01. The sequence continues at coordinate 4,500 of CAZYDV010000392.1, forward strand.
ACCAAAAATTTATCCAGAGCACCAGCTTGAAATCACTCCCGACCCACCTCGCTGCCGCACTGGAACAACGCCAGAATGAAAGCGAGATTCTGATCGGTTGGGTACAGCTGATTATTGTGGCGGTGTGGACCACTATGTACCTGCTGTCGCCAAAGGCCTACCCCGCCGATGCGATGATTGTTCCAGTACCGTGGGCACTGGGCTTCTACATGCTGTTTACCCTGTCGCGTTTGTGGCTCGCGTATCGAAACGCGCTGGGCACCACTGTGCTGGTGCTATCGGTTGTGATCGACATCACCGTCTTGCTGCTGGTGGTGCTGAGCTTCCACATCCAGTACATGCAGCCGCCCGCGTTCGCGCTGAAAATACCCACCATGATGTATCTATTTGTCTTTATTTCAATCCGTGCGCTTCGTTTCGAGGCGAGCTACGTCATCCTCGCCGGTATCGTCGCCAGCATCGGCTGGATGCTGCTGGTGGTCTACGCCACGCTGCACAGCCCGGAGCACGCCGGCATCACCCGCGACTTCGTCCAGTACATGACCGACAATCGGATCCTGATCGGTGCCGAAATCGACAAAATCATCACCATCGCCGCGGTTACAGCCGTGCTGGCGCTGGCGATCACACGCGCCAGACGGATGATGATCGATTCACTGCTCAACCGCGCCACCGCATCGAACCTGTCGCGCTTTGTGCCTATCCAGGTGGCGCGCCAGATTGAGCTTGCCGGCGACAGTGAGGCGGATCAGGTACAAACTCGCGAGGCAAGTATTCTTTTTGTCGATATCGAGGGTTTCACCAGCATGGGCGAACGCATGGCGCCGGAGCGCCTGATCTCAAGCCTGAACGAGTACTTCGCGCTGGTGGTGGCACCGATCGAGAACAGCGGCGGCACCGTTACACAATTTCAGGGCGACGCGATCCTGGCAAGTTTCAACCTGCCGGCCACCGATCCAGATCATGCCAGCCGCGCCGTCGAGGCCGGCGTCGGTATTTTGCGCGCACT
>CAZYDV010000393.1:0-5493 GCA_964646405.1 uncultured Granulosicoccaceae bacterium
AGGCGTTCCGCGACGCATTGACCACCCGATTCGACACCAACCAGGACGGCAGGCTGTCGCGTGATGAACGCGCCGCTGCGCGCGCGGCCCGGCGCGAGGCGTAGTTAACCGAATTCGATACCGACAACGATGGCCAGTTGTCCGACGCCGAACGCAATGCCGCCCGCGAGGCGCGACAAAACGCCATCGCAACTCAATTCGACGTCGATAAAGACGGCGTGATCAGCGATGCCGAACAAAAGGGGCTCGACGCCGCCCTGACCAGACGTTTAGGACGTGATAGCAATAGGCGGGACGGAAAAGGCCGCAAGGGCGAACACGGCAGGCAATAGTAAGCACTGGCAACGCGGTGGCCGTGGCGACGGCACCGGGCACTCCGCCACCCCAGCCCCGGATTGCATACCCGTAAACTCGATCCTGTTCGACACACAGGCGGCGTCGGAATAATCTATGCTCAAAAAATTCAACACCCGGACGACCGATCCGTGTTCCATCGGCCCAGACGGCACATCCAGTCTGTCTCCCTTCGACGACCTCGCCGTCGCCGCCTGCAAGATGCTGTGGTTGAATAAATCCAACGACGAGGTGCAGCGCAAGGCGCTGATGAACCAGTTTCTGGCCGAAGTCGAAGGGCGGGCGTTTACGATGGCAAACATTGCCACTCGCAATCGCGATGACGCCCTGGATATCGTGCAGGATGCGATGATCAGTCTGGTGACCCGCTACAGTGACAAACCCGAGAGTCAGTGGCGTCCGTTGTTCTACCGTATACTGAACAACAAGATAACCGACTGTCACCGCAAGCGCAGTACGCGTTCGCGATTTCATTTCTGGTCCAGCGATGACGACGAGCTCAGCGAACACGACGCCGCCAACGCGGCCCCTGACCCGGTCACCTGTACCGCCGGCGCCGTCGAGGACGATCAGACCATGCAACACATAGAACTGGCGCTGCAACAATTGCCCGCTCGCCAGCAGCAGGCCTTTATGCTGCGCATGTGGGAAGGTCTAGACGTGCGCGAGACCGCAATCGCCATGCAGTGCTCTGAAGGTTCGGTGAAAACGCATTTGTCCCGCGCCATGAAAGCCATGCGCCAGCAGTTGGAATCACCGTCATGAAACAATCACCCACCGACGACAACACCCCGCCCGCCGATGAGCCCTGGCTGCACGATACCCTGGCGGCACTCGATGCTCGTGAACAGGGAATCGATTACGTCACGCGCGCCAGATTATCTGCAGCCCGCGCCCGTGCGGTGGAGAGCGAGCGCCGTTTTCGCGGACTCAACCTGCGTCTGGCGGTGCCGGCGGCAACCCTTGCGGTAGGGGCACTGGTGTTTCTGAACTTACCCAAACCGACCACCGCCCCCACTCCGGCACCGATGATGGCATCACAGGATTTACCGATACTCTCAAGCAGCGAGGAGCTCGATTTTTATCAATCCCTGGAATTGCTTGAGTGGATGGACGACAGCTACCCCGATTGGGGCCAGGAACTGCAGGGATGATCTTCAACTGAGCGAGTACGCGACGGCAGTCAGGCGCAGAGGTGGTTTTTTATGGTGCCATAGTCCATGGCCCAGAGCTGTCCGGCGACAAACCATAACCCTTGCGGCCACGGCATTACTACTTGTTGCCGCGCGCGTCGGGGCCGATGACAGCACCGCACCCAATCTCGCCTTTTTGGAGTTTCTCGGCATGTCGTCCGAGCTCGACCAACTCGGTATCACGCTCGACGAGACACCGCCAACAGCCGGTGATCACGCCGCCGATCAACCAGACAAACGCATCAAAAACGCCAATGACAACGAATAGCCAGCTCATCATGCAGCAAACCTGGCAGGTCTGTCGGTGAACACGCGATCCATCCGGCGCTGGCTGCTCGGCCTGCTCATCGCTTTTACCAGCCCCCTGTTCGCGCAGAGCGTGCCGTGGGATGCACTGAGCGCGGAGGAACAACAACTGCTGGAGGCAGCGCGCGACGACTGGCAGACGATGCCCGATGCTCGCCGATCCGCGCTAGTCAAAGGCGCCAGGGAATGGTTGTCGATGTCCGAGGACGAACTGCAACGTGCGCGCAGAAAATACAACACCTGGCAACAGTTGCCGGTCGAACAGCGCCAGGTGATTCGCGAGCAATACCGCCGCTTCTCTGAACTCCCGCCCGAGCGACAGCAACATCTCAAGCAACGCTACAAAGAGTTCCGCTCACTACCTGCCAAACAGCGCCAGTCCATTCGCGAACAGTGGAGCAAGCAGCGCCAGCAGCGAGCTGAAAGTGGCCAGCGTCAGTCGCGCACAGACCGCGACAACAATCGCAACAACCGGCAAGACGACGACTCGGGTGATCGACGCCAAAGCAACCGCGACCATAACCAGCGCGGGAGCAACGATAACAGCAACAACGGCAGGGACGGCGGCGGGCACGGTGGCGGCGACGGACGCGGCGGCAATGGCGGTAACGAGGGCGGACATGGCGGCAACGGCGATGGCCCCGGCGGCGGTCGCGGCAACTAACGCGTTCGCACAGGCTGGCTGCACACCGCGTGAACACACGGCGCTTTTGTGCTGATGCCACTCGGCCACCTGTCGTACTATCCGGGCTCCCCCCAAAGTGCCCTGCCATGAAACTCGCAAACGCAGTCAACCGAATCAGCGGCGAAGGCGCCGAAGCCTGGGAGATCCACTATCTGGGCAGACAGGCACGAGATCGCGGTGAAGACGCCATCGTGCTGAGTGTCGGCGATCCGGATTTCGCCACACCGCAGCCGATCATTGACAGCGCCATCGACGCCCTGCAGCGAGGCGATACACACTACAGCGCTATCGCCGGCAAGCAGGCACTGCGCGAGGCGATTGCACAGGACTTCACTGCCCGCAGCGGTTTAGCCTGCGAGCCCGCCCAGGTGCATGTGTTCGGTGGTACGCAAAACGCGCTGTTTGCCGCCAGCCTGTGCCTGCTTGAAAAAGGGGACGAAGTCATCGCGCTGGAGCCGATGTATATCAGCTACGAGGCAACGCTTGGCATTGGTGGTGCCACGCTGGTGCGCGTGGCCCAACCGGCAGCCTGCGGCTTCCGACCACAGACCGAGCTGATCGCCGCCGCTATCACCCCGGCCACCCGCGCCATTGTCATCACCACCCCCAACAACCCGACAGGCGTGGTCATGACGGCAGATGAACTTCAAGCCGTCGCCGATCTGGCCATCCAACACGATCTTTGGGTGATCGCCGATGAGGTCTATACCGATTTGATTTTCGAGGGTGAGCATGGCTCAATCGCCGCACTGCCCGGCATGGCCGAGCGCACCATCACCATCAACAGTCTGTCAAAATCCCATGCCATGACGGGCTGGCGCGTCGGCTGGGCAATTTCCCCACCGCTGCTCGAACCCCACTTCAACAACCTCAGTTTGTGCATGTTGTACGGACTGGCGGGCTTCATTCAGGAGGCCGCCATCACCGCACTGACCGAACAACGCCACGCATCGGCCAAGATGCGCGACATCTACCTCGCCCGCCGCGACGTGGTGTGCGAGGCACTGGCCGCAGCCGATCGGCTGAAAGTGCTCAAGCCACAGGCCGGCATGTACGTGATGGCCGATGTACGTGGTTACGGCCTGACCAGCGACGAATTCAGCCGCGCACTGTTTGCCGAGCAAATGGTCTCGGTACTGGATGGTCGCGCGTTCGGCCAAAGCGCCGACGGCTGGGTGCGAATATCATTTACCCTAAGTGAAGACGAGCTGCGTGAAGGGTGTCGGCGAATCGTAGCGTTTCTGTCCAACCGTTAGCGCGAGGATAATTCTATGAGCAACTTCAATCAGCCACTGGGCGGCAACGACATGGCCCGCTTTGCAGGCCCGGCCACCATGATGCGACTGCCCACTCAGGATACCGCCGAAGGTCTGGATGCCTGTTTCGTCGGCGTGCCGATCGACATTGGCACCTCCAATCGCTCTGGCACGCGCCATGGTCCGCGCCAGATACGCGCCGAATCCTGCATGCTGCGCCCCTACAATATGGCCACAGGTGCGGCACCGTTCGATCGCATGCAAGTCGCAGACATTGGCGATGTGCCGATCAACACCTTCGATCTGAAAAAGACCATCGACATCATCACCGACTCCTACGGCGAGATACTTCGACACGATTGTATACCGCTGACCCTCGGTGGCGACCACACCCTGACCTACCCGATTTTGCGCGCCATGAAAGAAAAACATGGCCCGGTGGCCCTGATTCACGTCGACGCACACGCCGACATCAACGATGAAATGTTTGGTGAAAAAATAGCCCACGGCACCCCCTTCCGGCGCGCCGTGGAAGACGGCCTGTTGATCAACGATAAAGTGTTTCAGATCGGCTTGCGCGGCACCGGTTACTCACCCGAAGACTTCAACTGGTCGCGCGACCAGGGATTTACCGTCGTACCGGCAGAGCAGTGCTGGCATCAGTCACTCACCCCGTTGATGGAACAAGTGCGCGCAACGATTGGCGACTCACCCTGTTACCTCAGCTACGACATCGACAGCCTCGACCCGGCCTTTGCCCCCGGCACAGGCACCGTAGAGATCGGCGGACTGACGATCTGGCAGGGCTTGGAAATCATTCGTGGTGCAAAGGGTTTGAACCTCGTTGGCGGAGATTTGGTAGAGGTATCCCCACCCTACGACACCACCGGCAACACCGCGCTGACCGGCGCAAATCTACTGTACGAAATGCTGTGTGTGCTACCCGAGTAGCGAACAAAAAAATCATTAGCCAGCCACAAGCCAAGTGCAGCTTTGCGGGTTGGGCAAAGCCAGCGCCAAAGTTGATGATTATCCAACGCCCGCACAGCAATCAACCAACCACAAACGCCAAAACCGCGTGCCCAACAATGTCGCGAGGGCGTGTGTCATACCAACCACAAACGACCCCGTCAACCCCGTCAACCCCGCCGCCTAACCCCCAGCAAATCCAGATAGCCCATCGCGAACGCCGACGCGACAAACGTGATGTGCAGTACCACGTACCAGAGGATTTTGTCGTTATTGATGTTCTCTGCGTTCATGAAAACCTTGAGCAGGTGAATCGAAGAAATCGCAACGATGCTTGCGGCGATCTTGGCCTTCAGTGAACTGGAATCCATCTTGCCGAGCCAGCTCAGCTTCTCTTCGCCTTCCGACACATCGAGCTGCGACACGAAGTTCTCGTAGCCGGACATCATCACCATCACGATCAGGCCGCCGACCATCGCCATGTCGATCAGCGACAATACCACCAGCACCATGTCGGCCTCTTTCAGCGCGGCGATACCGACCAGCAGATGAAACACTTCCTGAAAAAACTTGATACCCAGCGCTATCAGCGCGAGGCTCAGGCCCAGGTAAATCGGGGCCAGCAACCAGCGAGCCCGATACAGCAGCCGCTCCAGTATTTGCTCCATTGCACTCTCGTCGTCAGTTGATGGTTTGTCGGATACCCGGCACGCAGCCTGCCGACACAGCC
>CAZYDV010000394.1:0-5460 GCA_964646405.1 uncultured Granulosicoccaceae bacterium
TGGACGCGCCGGCAGTGGCCAGCACCTGCGCCTGGCGACGACCAATGCCTGATGTCGCCCCGGTCACCATGGCGACCTTGCCCTGCAATGAGAAAAGCGCCGACAAATCAACCGAGGCCATCAAAGTGATCCTGTGATCCGTTGCATCAAGGCTGCAATCGAAATTGTTCGTCGGGAAAGTATTTATCCAATCGCGCATCGCCAGAGCGCGCGTGTGCCTCCATGCCCTCGAGACGTGAGATGCGGGCCGCCGCGGCAGCCACTTCGCGGCAGGCCTCTTCACTCATGCGCTGAGTAGTTACGGTCTTGATGAATTTCCCGACCGACAAACCGCCGGTGTAGCGCCCCGCGCCCTTGGTTGGCAGGATGTGATTGGTGCCAGAGCATTTGTCACCGAACGTCACTGTGGTCTGCTCACCGACAAACAGGGAACCGTAATTTTTTAGCCGATCAACCCACCAGGACGTATCGGTCGCGTGCACCTCCAGGTGCTCAGCCGCGTACAGATCAGACTGTATCGCCGCCGCCTCGCGATCCGCGCAATAAACCACTTCGCCATAGTCGCGCCACGCGCTGGTGGCCGCGTTGCGCGCCGTGTCGGGCAATGCGTCGATGAGTCCGGGCATCAGTGCGATCACTTTGTCGGCAAGTTCGCGCGAGGTGGTGATGAGCCACGCCGGTGAGTCCGGACCGTGTTCAGCCTGACTGACGAGATCTGTCGCGACAATATGCGCATCGGCGGTGTCGTCCGCGATGATCGCTATTTCTGTCGGGCCCGCGAAAAGATCAATCCCCACCCGGCCGTAGAGCATGCGTTTGGCTTCAGCGACGAATCGGTTGCCAGGCCCGACGAGGATGTCGGCCGGCGCCTGGGTGAACAGGCCAAACGCCATCGCGGCGATACCCTGCACGCCACCCAGCGCCAGAATGTGGTCGGCGCCACAAAGATTGGCAGTGTAGATAATCGCCTCGTGCGGCAGGTTCGCTCCACGCGGCGGCGTGCAACACACGACGTTTTCAACACCGGCGACCTTGGCCGTGCCGACTGACATCACCGCCGAGGCGATGTGCGCGTAGCGACCACCGGGCACATAGCAACCGGCAGTCTGAACCGGAATTTGTTTTTGTCCGGCATAGAGCCCCGGCGATAACTCAACCTCGAAATCAATCAGCGCTTCGCGTTGCTTCTCGGCAAACCCGCGCACTCGATCGTAGGCAAACTGGATGTCGCTTTTTATGTCGTCCGACAAGGCCTCCCCGGCCGCGGCGATATCGTCTGGGGTCAACAGGATGTTGCCGTCGTAGCCGTCCAGGTTCTGCGCATACTCGCGACAGCTCTTCTCGCCGCCTGCCTCTATTGCAACCAGCATGTCGGCCACAATCCGACGTGTATCGTCTTCGCCGGTCGCAGGCGACTTGGCCGCTTTTTTTATAAATTCTGCACTCATGTACGACGCTCCATGGGAGTTATGTCTGTCATTGGTAACCCGGGGCCGTTACAGGCTCGGCTTACACAGTTCGGCCTGACCGATAATGGACAACATACCGGTGTCGCACTGGTACACGCCACGGAACAACATCTCCGCCGCCACGTAAACCAGCACGATTAGACCCAACCAGGATATCCACGGGTACTTTGCCAGCAGATTCATTATCATCGTGGCTGCAAAAGCCATCAGAACAATCGCAAGGCCAAGCCCGAACACCAGCATATTGGTGTTGCCGTCAGCAATAGCTGCAACTGCCAATACGTTATCGAGCGACATCGACACGTCTGCTATCGTGATCGAAATCAGGGCCTGACGCAGCGTGCGCCTGGGCGGCCCGGTGTAACCCTCGTGATCGTCAGCGGCTTCTTCAAGCGCGTGTGCGGCCTGGTCATCGGTTTGATCACGAATTTCAGAATACAAACGCCAGCAAACCCACAGCAACAGTAAGCCACCAACAAAAAGCAACCCCGGTATGCCCAGGAGTTTCGTGGCGACCACGGCAAAGACAATGCGCAGCAGTGCCGCGATGACCATGCCGTACAAAATTGCTTTCTTGCGTAGCTCGGGTGCCAGCGATGCCGCCGCCATGCCGATAATCAGCGCGTTGTCGCCCGACAACACCAGATCGGCAATCACTATGGCACCAAAATCGAGAAACAGTTCTAGCATCAAAAAGGTCCTGCCTGATCAGTCACAGGCGATGAATTTATCGGGTTGGGCAACGGATACCTGCCACTGGCGTTCTGGTCAGACAATCCGACGATGGCTTTTGAACGGCATCAGGGGAGGTCAAATTCCGTGGCCAGGTGACACCCGGTGCGAGCGTCACTCAAAGTATAGCCAAAGACGAGTGTTACCCGCCGATGGCCCTTCGCCGCCACCGCACAATCACCGCAATGGTGAACACTGGTACGCGCTGGTTTCCACCAGCCACATCGTGCCGCGGCGATTGACGGATCGAGCAGAGGGCTCCATCCGCTAAGCCCTCATCACCCCCCCATTACCCTGGGCAGCCACAGCACCAGTTGCGGGAAGGCGAAGATCAGCATTAAGCCGACGAGCTGCACCAACATGAATTGCATCATGCCGAGGTAGATATCTTTCAAATCCCAGTTCGGCACCACGCCCTTCAGGAAATAGGCGGACAGCGCGACCGGCGGCGATAGCCAGGCCGTTTGCAGGTTCACCGCCACCAGGATTCCAAACCAGACCATCAGGTCATAGCGCTCCAGACCATGAACCGAAAGTGCCTCGACCGTCGGCAGCAAGATCGGGACGACAATAAGAACGATCGGCACCCATTCCAGCGGCCAGCCCAAAAGAAAGATCAGCGCCATCACCAGCAGCAGGATCAGGTATGGCGACATCTCAAGCCCCAGCAACAGCTCGGTCATCATCTTTGGCGTTCCAAGTGCGCTGAATTGGGCGCCGAAGAAGTTGGAAGCCGCGACCAGGAACATGATCAGAACCGTGATCTCCAGGGCTTTGACGAGGCTATCGAAAAAACTGGGAATGCTGAACTTTCGATAGCCAATAGAGAGCAGAATCGCACCAAAAGCGCCCATGGCGGCCGCTTCAGCCGGCGTTGCAAAACCCAGAAGGATCGAGCCCAGAGCAAAAGAAATCAGAATCGTGGGCGGCATCAGACCCGCAAAGAACTCGTTCCACAGATCGGAGAAGTAGAAGTCATTGCCGCTGGCCTTGTCGTAGATGGGTCGACCCAGATACGCCAGCAGAACGATGAACGCGCCAAACACGATCGACCAGATCGGCAAGCCGCCATCGCCCATATTCGCAACGATCATATAGAGATGAAACAGGACGGCGATGGGAACCGCAATCCGCAGAATGCTAACGTTTCGATAGGCGGCGTAGGCCAGCGCCATGGTCACCAGCAAAACGATCAGACCACCAAACGGCATTAATTGGGCAAACGCGCCGCCAATCCCTAAGCCAAAGACACGGCAAACCGTCAGCACACCGAGGCAGATTAACGCCACTTCAGCGCCATAGAATTTCGACGTTTGCGGTTGATCCTCTTCTGCAAGCACCGGCCCCAATGCCGGATTAAGCCAGCATCGACCCAGGGTGTAAAAGAGATACAGCGAGGCCAGCAGTGCGCCGGGTATGAACGCGCCGCGGAACAGATCGAGTGTGGAGACTTCCAGCACCGGCCCCATCACGATCAACATGATCGACGGTGGAATCAGGATACCTAAGGTGCCACCCGCGGTGATCGTTCCTGCCGCTAGCTTCACGTCGTAACCGGATCGACTCATCGTCGCGCCCGCCATAATGCCCAACAGCGTCACCGATGCACCCACAATTCCGGTGGCGGCAGCAAAAATGGTGGAGACGATCAACACCGCAATGAAAAGTGCACCGCGGACTCGCGACATAATCATCTGGATCGACGCAAACAGACGTTCCATCAATCCGGCCGCTTCCATGACGATACCCATCAGGACGAAGAGCGGTACCGCCATCAGCTGATCGTTCAGCATGGTGGAGTTGGTGTTCAGCGTCATCAGCAACGTGGTGAGCTTGAAATTCGCCCCCCAGATGCCGAACACGAAGGCTAGAAAGATCAGCGTGAACGCGATCGGGAAGCCGATAAAAATCACAAACAGCATCGCGCCCAGCATGATCAGGCCGATGATGGGTTTGTCGAGGTTGGGCCGCGCGCTCATGATATCGGTGAACCATGCGCCACCCGGTACAAGGTCGGGCAAAAAGACCGCCAGCACCAGCCAGGTCAGGAGAATCAGATAGATCGGCAGCGCCCGAACAAACCAGCATTCGCGTTCTTTGCCCATTTTATGGAACGCGCGAAAAATCTCGGGAATGCCCTGAATCGCCAGCAGGAAAGCACCAACCGGCATAGCCAGTCGCGCAGGCCATAGTAACGGGCCCCAGGCGCTGTCGACTTGCATGGTCTCGCCGGTTGAGAAGGCAAGCCACCAGAATTTTGCCGAAACGATCGTGAAGAAAATCATCGACGGGATGAAGAACAGCAGATACAGCGATGCATCAACGGTTGCCTGCGTCTTGTTAGACCAGAACCGATAGAGGAAGTCGGCGCGGATATGCACGCCGCGCATCAGGCCATAACCTGCGGCGGCCATAAAGAGCACGCCCGCGATCATGCGGCTGGTGTCATACACCCACAGCGTCGGCCCAAGATTGAGTGATCTGGCCAGATCCTCAAAGCCCGCGTTTTGCAGGATCGAGAAGGAGTTGCGAGAGATAACCTCGAACACCACCACGGCGATCAACGGCACCAGCAGCAGGGCAATGATCTGGCCCGCGCGATAGTTAATGATGTCGATGGCGGCCGTGATCGGACGCTGCCACGCCGTCATGTCTTCGGGCGTTTCACCGGGAGCTTCGGAGCGTCGTTCGGCGATAAGCTCGTCCGCGATTTCCAGATCGTCTGGATTCGGCTCCTCGGCCATGTGGTGTTTCCTTCGCTAGACGGGGATAGGAAAACGCATTCTTTTCTGTACGCTCACGATTCCGGGCGCCTTAAAAAAGAACGCACGGGCATAGGGTTGCGCCCGTGCTGAATTGGATAACTTTCAGCTTACAAAGGCACGGGCTCAGACGAGCCCGTGCCGAGCTGACATTACTTCAATGTATCAGCGTGTGCTTTACCCAGACCAGCGTTCGAGGCCTGAGCACCAGCCCAAAACGGAACCGCGATGTCTGCGAAATCCTTCTGCGACTGCCAGACTTCTGCGAAGAATTCGTTTTCGTCAGCAGCGGCTTGCAGCGCTTTCTGTGCAGCAGCCATGTACTCGGTGAAGTATTCCGCCGGAGTATCTTCCAGAATGACACCGTGGTTGTCCGTCAGATCCTTCAGCGCTTTGCCGTTTTCGTAGATGCGGTAGGACATGGACTTTGACAGTGACGCGTTGGCCGCTACTTCCAGTGCCTTTTTCTCAACGTCAGTCAGATCGTTGTAGACGTC
>CAZYDV010000395.1:0-5459 GCA_964646405.1 uncultured Granulosicoccaceae bacterium
GACTGTCTTTCGACATAATCTCGACGCGCCATTTTTTGCCGTTGTTCTGGATTCCAGCCTCGAAGATTTTCGCGATTTCGGCCATCACGTGTTCGTCGGCTTCGGCAAAGCCCGCCAGCGGCCCGGTGCGCGGGCTGACGTGGCCAATCTTGATCACAGGGTTTGCCGCATAGGCACGGGTGTGGGTCAATACCGCGGGGGCGGCCAGTGCCGCGCCGGCACCGAGCAGAAAGCGTCGTCGGGAAACGGAGTTTTGCATTGAGTGTTCCTCGTACACCAAATGGGATGAATAGCTGGGCACCAGAGTGGAAGGTTGACGATTTAACGACGAACTGTCAATTGACGGGCGCAACCTGCGAGCGGTTCACCGGGTTTCAGCACGTCTATTGATCTTTCTCACCTATAATGGGTCGAAATCGCGAGCGACCATCTCATGGCAATTCTGCCCTGGTCGCCTGCCGCACACGCCAGATACAGGACAGGCCCCGTGAAGAAAAATCAGCTCAATATCGATTCCTGCGTGTTACCGTTTTTGCCCATGCTGTACGTGGCCTGGTCTGACGCGCTGCTGACCCCGTCCGACATGAAAGCAATCGACAGGATATTGCGTGACAGCCAGTGTCTGCAGCCGGCACAGCGCAAGATGATCAAACAGTGGCTGGACCCGAAAAACCCGCCGTCCGCCGCGCAACTGAGTAGCTGGCTGGCCTATATGCGTGAAACTGGCGCGACGCTGCCGGCCGATCGACGTCACTCGCTTGCGCAACTGGGTGGCACACTGGCGCGCGACGGAGCAGTGCAGGTCAGCGATTCAACCCAAGATGCACTGGCCGAGATTGAAGAAGTGCTCGGCGTGTTAGGCGATGAGGCCACTGCCGGCATTCTGGGTCACAAACAATCGGTAGATAAACCGGCTGCCACACCGGTGGAGGTCAAAGCGCTGAATGCCTATCTGGATGGCAAACACGCGCGGCTGCGCAAGAAGGTACGGCGCTTTTTCCTCGATCCGCTGCTCTCGCTCGATCGTATCCCGGAAGGTAAGGATGAGTACCGTGAACTGATTTTCGAATGGTGCGGTCTGGCAGCGGAGCAGGGCTGGGGGGCACTGGCATTTCCAAAATTCGCCGGCGGGCAAAATGATGTGGAAAAGTACCTGTCAGTGTTCGAGGAACTGGGGTATCACGATCTGTCGCTGGCGATTAAGTTTGGTGTGCAGTTCGGCCTGTGGGGTGGCAGTGTCTACTGGCTCGGTACCGAAAAGCATCACCGCAAGTACCTGAAGGATATCGGTACACTCGAACTTCCGGGCAGCTTTGCCATGACCGAAGGCGGTCATGGCAGCAATGTGCGTGATCTGGAGACCACCGCCACCTTCGATCCGGCGCAGGATGCGTTCATTCTGCACACACCAAACGAACTGGCGCGCAAGGAGTACATCGGCAACGCTGCGGTGCACGCACAGGCGGCAACCGTTTTTGCACAATTGGTTACTCAAGGCGAGTCACACGGCGTACACGCTTTTGTCGTCCCGCTGCGGGATAAAAAAGGCAAAGTGCTCGATGGCATTCGCATTGGCGACAATGGCCGAAAGCTTGGCCTGAACGGAGTGGACAACGGCCGGATCTGGTTTGATCAGGTTGTGGTGCCGCGCGACAACTTGCTGGATAAGTTCGGTTCGGTCGATGCCAAGGGTAATTACAGCAGCCCGATCAGCAGTCAGTCGCGACGATTTTTCACCATGCTCGGTACGCTGGTTGGTGGTCGCGTAGGCGTGCCCTACGCCGGGCTTAGTGCCGCCAAGATGGGCTTGACCATCGCGATTAAATACGCCGACAAACGCACTCAGTTCGGGCCGAATGGCGCAGCTGAGATCAGCATTCTCGACTATCGCACTCATCAACGTCGATTGATGCCGCTGCTGGCACGCGCTTATGCGTTTCACTTTGGTCAGCAGTACAGCTTGCAGCGTTATGTTGGTAAATCAGAAAAGGATGATCAGGAAGTCGAGGCGATCGCCGCCGGCATGAAATCACTGTGCACCTGGTTCACAACCCAGGCGCTGCAGGAATGCCGCGAAGCGTGTGGTGGCAACGGCTATCTGTGGGAAAACCGCTTTGCCGATCTTAAGGCGGATACCGAAATCTTCACCACCTTTGAGGGTGACAACAACGTACTGCTGCAACTGGTGGCGAAAACGCGTTTGTCACACTTTAAAGAGAGTTTTGGCAGCATGGGATTCATGAGTACCATGCGTTTTGTCACTGATATCGCCATGACGAATGTCAGCGAGTTGAACCCGATCATCACCCGATCCGTCGATCGTAAACACCTGCAGAGCAGAAGTTTTTATCTGGCCGCGTTTGAGTATAGAGAGTCCTTCCTGTTGCGCCTGGTGGCACAACGGCTGAGAAAACGGATCAAGAGCGGCATGGACTCCTACCAGGCGTTTATCGAATGCCAGACCATGATGGTCGACATGGCCAAAGCCTACGTTGAGCGGTTGGTATTGCAGCAATTTATCGCGGGTGTCAAAGCCGCTGATAAATCCATCCAGCCTCCGCTTCGATTGCTCGAACGCCTGTACGCCTTGTCGATGATCGAAGAGAACAAAGCCTGGTATCTGGAGAATGGCTATATCGAAGGGCGCAAAGCCGTTTACATCTCACGCATGTTGGATGAACTGTGCCTGCAGGCGCGGGATCAGTGTATCGATCTGGTCGATGCATTCGGCTTGCCCGACGGCCTGATCAAAGCTCCCATCGCCACCGAGTATCCCTACCAGTAGGGGCCGTAAGCCAAGGCGCACGTACCATTTGTGTCACGGTGGCAGGTGCGCCATGGCAACCCAACCCAGCAGAATTACAGTACAGAGTTACGTAGTATCGTAGGGGCCGTAAGCCAAGGCGCACGTACCATTTGTGTCACGGTGGCAGGTGCGCCGCGGCAACCCAACCCTCCAGAATTGCAGTACAGCGTTACGTTGTACGTAGGGGCCGTAAGCCAAAGCGCACGTACCATTTCTATCATAGCGACAGGTACGCCATGGCGTACCTTCACCGTGTAAAATTGGCACACAGCTACGGGCGACGAATTTGTAAACATTTGCAATGATGTCGCATCCCTTTCGCAGGATGCGTGGTAGCTTATTGCGATCGAGAAGTACGGAGTATCAACGCAATGTCAAAACTCGAAGTAGCCTTCGCCGCATGGATCGCGTTTCACGCAAAAGTCGGCGTAGATATCGAAGCCACCTTAATGCCGCCCGCCACGGAAGCCGGCATTCAGGCAGTGGAAAACGAGATCGGTTTTCGTCTGCCGGAGGATCTTCGGCAACTCTACAAGATCGCCAATGGCCAGTTCGATTCCTACGATCACGCTGCTGAGCTGGAAGAGCGGATGGCGCCAGGTGAGCCCTGGGCGCCATTGTTTGGCTACTATGCGTTTCTGCCACTTGAAAAAGCACTGTCACGGCATCTGGACGCGCTGGAGTGGAAGCGCAGTGAACAGGAATTCAACGAGAAGTACTACAAGGCCAATCCTGATCAAACCTTTCATCCGAATATCTGGCAAGTCAGAGAGGGTGATCCTGTCGATCCGCTCGGCTGGAATGCCCGTTGGTTTAACTTTGCGGAATCGAACGCCGACAGCTACGCCGTCGATATGAATCCGCCTCGCGGCGGAACCCCCGGGCAGATCGTCGAGCACGGCTCAGATGTCGCGAGGTTGAGCGTGGTCGCCAGCTCATTAACTGACCTATTGCAAGACGCCGCACAGCGTTTGGATCCTTCCGAACAAAATCGTTATCAGCATTCCGATCCGGATCGCGATTATCGGCCGACAATTTATTTTGATATGGATTGGCGCAATACGCCCTACGACGAGCGGGCTTACCAGGCGTCGATTCCGCAAATACCTGCCGAATATCAGGCGTGGGAAGAAGAAGTTGAACAAAGGCGCGAAGTGGAGCGCCAGCGATTCACGGCATGGCTTAAAGAGCACGATCTGGACGATCAGGAGATCGCCCAGATGCAGGCCTTTAGCGAGATGGATATGGCGCTAGACCAGCTGCCTCCCGAGCACGTAGTTGCCGCGATGCAGGCGTTTGCGCAATCACAGGGGCAGTCGATGGTCGTGGACGAGCCTGTGCCAGATGAGGCGACCATTGAACGAGCGACCTGGTTCGGCTACTACATGAGTCTCGCCGGTGCTGTAATCAGCAGTAACACCGAGTATGGAAAACATATCTCAAGCACCGTCGGGCACGGTCTTCAACGACAGCAGGCGATCGCGCTCTACCATCGTTACAAACTGGAAATCGGACAGTGGAAACAATCCGACTACGAAATTGCAGAACAGCTCAAAGTGCGATTCGGTGAGCTTGAATTGATTAAGCAGGGCCAGACAGACAGTTACTCAATGCAGATTGATCAAACGATACTGAGTGTTTGTCACACTACCTTTGATCCGGATACTTACAAGAGTGAGGAACATTGTGAAAAGATCGATATGGCGCAGTATCGACGCTGACGGGCAGTTGTTATCGTGATCGGGGCGAAAGATAGCCTCGTCGGGTGGCCATTGAAAATATCTGGATGCCAGAGGTAGTCGGGTATGGCGAGGTACGGGGATTTGTGATGTTCGATACTGGCTCTAGAGCACCTCGCTCACGCGTCGGGATACCGCGGCGCGATGAAAACCCGACGCGTAAGCGAGGAGAAATACGATGTCGTCATACCGTGCTTGCCATGGTATCCAGCTGTTGGGTGTTGGATAGGTGGACTGAATTACTCGAGCCTTTACACGGGTAGTAGCCTGTGGATACCTGCGTAAGTCCGGTGGGATGGGGCAGGGAAAGCTTGTGATATTCGTAGCCGGGCTCAAGAGCGCCTCGCTCACGCGTCGGGTTACCGCGGCGCGATGGAAACCCGACGTGTAAGCGAGGCGAAATACGATGTCGTCATACCGTGCTTGCCACGGTATCCAGCTGTTGGGTGTTAGATTGTTGGACTGAATTACTCGAGCCTCCACACGGGTAGTAGCCTGTGGATACCTGAGTGAATCGGGTTGGATGGGCAGGGAAGTCTTGTGATGTTCGCAGCCGGGCTCTAGAGCACCTCGCTCACGCGTCGGGTTACCGCGGCGCGATGAAAACCCGACGCGTAAGCGAGGCGAAATACGATGTCGTCATACCGTGGTTGCCACGGTGTCCAGCTGTTGGTTGTTAGATTGGCGGACTGAATTCGTCGAGCCTTTACACGGGTAGTAGCCTGTGGATACCTGAGTGAATCGGGTGGTATGGGGCAGGAAAGTCTTGTGATGTTCGTAGCCGGGCTCAAAAGCGCCTCGCTCACGCGTCGGGTTACCACGGCGCGATGGAAACCCGACGTGTAAGCGAGGCGAAATACGATGTCGTCATATCAGGTAGGATTGGGCAGGGAAGGCTTGTGATATTCGTAGCC
>CAZYDV010000396.1:0-5426 GCA_964646405.1 uncultured Granulosicoccaceae bacterium
TCAGTCAGGAACCGATAACCCTGCCGCTGCAGGCGATCGCGCCAGGTGAAGTAGTCGGTGATCTGCCCATTGTGCACAATCGCCACATCCGGAAACGGGCGCGCCCAGAACGGGTGACTGGCGTTCGGCAGCACCGAGGATTCGGTGGCCAGCCGCGCATGCCCAAGACCATGGGTACCGATCATGTCGCGCACACCGTGACGATCGGCCACGTTGTTGGCATCGCCGGTGTCCTTGATAATCTCGAGCGAACGACCGACTGACTGAATCTCCAGACGCGCGGATATTTCATCGGCTGCGCGCACCCAGCGTGGCAGGTCGGCAGGATCCTTGATCACCATTCGCACTGAATAATGCGCATCATCCGACTCATTCCAGCTCGGCTCCTCGATCAGCGCCGAGCCGTGCTGCTGCAGGATGAGTTTGAAGTCATCGAGATCAGCATCGAGCGCACGCCGATCAAAGCCCATCGCGCGAACGATATAGCCATCAGTCCGCGGCGCGCCATAAATGGCAAAACCGGTTGAATCGGCCCCGCGATGCGACTGCGCATCCATCAGATTAACCAGGTCTTCGCCAACTCTGCCCGGGCCTGCGAGAATGCGCCCTGCTATTCCACACATAGCAAATCCTCCGTATTTCGTATACTGTATACAATGTTCATCGGTGTTTCAGACAAGCGTTGATTCATTTGATTCGATGCCCCGCTACCAGTAGAGGACAATGTCCAGATTCAGGAAAATAGAGCCGGTCAAGGTGCGCCTTGCCGACGAGGTCTACCAACAAATTTTTGATGCCATCACGCGTGGCGACATAGCCCCGGGCGAGCGGATTGTTCAGGAAAAACTGGGGCAGGAACTGCAGGTCAGTCGCACGCCGGTGCGCGAGGCATTGCTGCGGCTCGAACAGGAGGGGGTACTGACCATCGTCGGACGCAGCGGATTTGAAATTCGCCAGTTGTCCGATGCTGAAGTGCGTGACATTTACCAAAGCCGCGAGGCTATTGAAGGCTACTCGATGCGGCTTTTGACAGAAAGCGCCGACAGCGCTGTGATCAAACGCATTGAAACCCTGATCGGCAAGGAAGAGAACCTGAAGTCGCGTACGGTGCGCTCGTATTTTAATGCGAACAGAAACATCCACCGGGCCATTGTAGAGGCGACCGGCAATGTCTACCTGCTCGAGATGTTCGATGGCATGTGGAATCGCAGCCTGTCGTTTCAGATGTTTGCCGAAATCGGCAACATCGATCTGGCCAAATCGCTTGGCGAACACCTGCAGTTGTGCAAGGCGATCAGAACCGGCGATGCCAATCATGCCGTGGCCACCATGCGCGAGCATATTTCATCGGGTCTGGATCTGCAGCTCGAAGGCATTGCCGCCAAAAGAAAAGGTGCCACAGAAAAACCATAGCGGCATCGACTTACAAGCCGTATTGAAACACTAGCGCTTCGCATCACCAGCGCCATAGTCGATGTTGCCGTCGTGGTCGTGAATCAACGCATCCACTTCAATTTCTATCATCATACCGGGCAACGTCAGGCCTGCCTGAACACCACTGCTGACCGGATCGATCCCTTTAAAGACTTCGCCGTGCGCGCGGGCAAATTCCCCGGCCGTGGCAATATCGGTTAAAAACGCACGCGTTCGGACCACATGCCGCAATTCGGCACCCACCTGCGCCAGCGCCTCTTCAATTCGTTTAAACACATAGAGGGTCTGCGCATAAGTATCGTCTGGTGCGTGCAGCAGGCCACTCGGCTCTATGGCCGTGGTTCCGGCGATGTAGACAAACGGGCCAACGCGCAAGGCACGTGAATAGGCGCCAATTTTCTCAAAGCGTCCGCCGCTTGAATATTTAATCACGCCGGTGTCTGACGTCACTGTGCCAGACGCCCGGCAATCGCAGTGGCGGCATCTTTCAGGGCCTGCTGCTCTTGCGGCGACAGGGATACTTCATCAATCTGCAGCAGACCGCTGGCGCCGAACTGGCACATCACGCCAAGCACCACACCATCGATGCCATATTCCCCCTGCAACATGACCGATGCCGGCACCGCTCCGGCACGCGCACCGCGAATGTGATCAATCAATTCCACTGTCGCATGAGCCGGAGCGAGCGTGGCCGATCCGCTGCGACGCAGTGCGACCACGGCCCCGCCGCCGCCAATCGTTGTGCGAACGCAGTCGTCGATCTGCTGCGGCGTCAGCCAGTCGGACAGCGCGCGTCCGCGAACAGTCGCGCGCGATACCACCGGCACCATCTCCTCGCCGTGACTGCCGAGCGTAACCGCTTCAACATCCGCCACTGCCACTTTGGCGGCATCGGCAATCGATTGCCTGAAGCGACTGCTGTCGAGGGTGCCGGCCATACCGATAATCTTGCTTCGATCAAATCCGGTGGCGCGTTGCATCTCAACCGTCATCTCATCCAGTGGATTAGTGACGACGATGACAATCGCGCCCGGCGCATGATCGGCAATCGCCTGTCCGGTAGACATGATGACGCGCCGATTGGTTTGAATAAGATCGGCGCGCGTCATACCCGGTGTGCGCGGGCGGCCCGCCGTGACGACCACCACATCGGCACCGGCTACCAGGGACAGATCACTGCCGCCCACCACGGATACCGAACTGCGAGAGATGCCACTGGTATGACGCAGATCAAGTGCAATAGATTCGGCAAGGCCGGGAGTGATATCGATCAGGGCGATGTGTTGAGCGCTATTGGCACTGGCGCAAAGATGCGCGATGTTGGCCCCCACCCCACCCGCACCGACGAGCGCCAGCCGATTGATACGCCGCGCTGTGGCTCTTTTATTGTGTTCTGGTGCGCGCCAGCCCGGATTGCGCCGATACAGCGAACGACGCATTGCGGTGGCACCATCGGTACGCACGGCAACCGGCCGTTCGAGCGGGCCATCCAGCAGCGCCACTCCCAAGCGTTGCGCGGTCTCGCGCGCTTGTGCTGTGACGATGTCGCCGGGCAAGAGCTCAAACAGTCGCAGCCCACGCTGATGCGTGGCGTTGATCTGCTCGGTGGCAATGACCCGCGCCAATTTAGTCGGCCCGCCCTTCTATCGCATCGATGGCAGCGGCCGCCGCATCGATGCCGGTTTGGACCGAGTCTTCAGAGCCTGAAAAAAACAATCGGCCATAGCGGCCCAGCGCGCGCACTTCGATGATGTCGATTTCGGCAGATTTTTCTGCCTCATTGGCGGCCATAGCGATATAGGCAGCCGGCGCACACTCGACAATACCGAGAGACTGGCCCGGCACCACCAGCGAGCCGGAAGCCCATTTGTTTAACAGTTGCGCCTGATAGGGCTCGACCGAAGTGATGATCTGTGTCGACTCCAGCGCCGGGCGCAGCCTGTCCCCTAATGACAGTCCCAACTCTGACAGGATGGCGTCGCGCGCGGCAGACACCTCGGCATTGGATGGAGAGCGCAAAATGAAAAATCCGAATTCGCGCTCGACGATCTGACTGACGGCCTCTACGCGACTGGCTTTCAATGCGATGTCGATCAGGCTGAAAACCTCATTGCCTGGCGCGAGCTCACCGATCAGGATGGTGTCGCCGGCCAGCGGTATCGACCCCTGCACTGTGGCCCCGTTATAGGCGGCAAACTTCGGCTGCAGACGGTCGATCTGCATCAACGCGCGAATGGTGAGGTTTCTCGCCAAGCTAGTCTCCGTAAATATCGTAGATGTCGCGCCACGGCCGCGATTCATAGGCCACACGCTTGATGTTGATCAAGTGAAGGGCGGTGACGTTGTCGGACACAATTGATCCGGACGAGGTGCCGGTGCCGAGCATAAAACTGGGCTCCAGATCGGTTGAAAATCCCATTCCGCCCATGATCGCAGGTGTATTGACCAACACCCGATTTGCCGGAATCTTGCTGTAGCGCGCAACGACTGACGGGTCGTCGCAGTGAATGGAGGCACTGTGCCCCCAGCCACCAAAGCGTGCGATCTCATTGCTGCGTGCAATGCCTTCAGCCGAGTTGGCAGCGTCATACCAGGCGAGCACCGGATTGAGCTTCTCCGCCGATAGCGGTGCGTGCCAGCCAACCTGCGTTTGCTCTGTAATCAACACACGCACTTTTGGTGGCAATTCGATCTTTGCATACTCTGCCAATACCTGTGGCGACTGACCGACGCGCTCGGGGTTCATTTGGTTGGCATCGGTGAAGATCACCTTTGCCAGCCGTTCGGATTCGGCCGGTGTGCAGAAATAGCCACCACGCAGTTTCATTTCATGGCGCAGCTCGCGCCCGACCGCGCGATCGACAATGACGGCCTGCTCTGACACGCACGCGGTGCCATAATCAAAGCACTTTGAGGTCAGTATCTGCTCGGCAACCTCGCCGATATCGGCCGATTTCGATTCGTGCACATAGCAGGGTACGTTGCCGGCGCCGACCGCAAGCGTAGGCTTGCCAGAGGAATAGGCCGCACGCACCATGGCCGGCCCACCGGTCGCCATCACGACTGATGTACGCCTGTGGCGCATCAGTTCTGCGGTGCCCTGGATGGTCACGTCGCCCAGGCACTGTATCAGCCCGGCCGGTGCGCCCAGTTGCTCGGCGGCGCGCGCCATGATGGCCACGGTCTCCCTGCCGCAACGCACACCACGCGGGTGTGGCGCACAAACAATCGCATTACCGGCCTTCACCGCTGACAACACTTTGTAGATGATCGTCGAGGTGGGATTGGTCACCGGGATCAGTGCCGCCACCACGCCCATCGGCTCACCGATAGCGGCCACTTTGGTGACCTCATCCTTCCACAGAATGCCCAGTGTGGTGATGTCCTGCAACCACTCGGCAACACCGAGCGCGTTGAACAGGTTCTTGACGCGTTTGTCCGGCGCGTTGCCGTAGCCGGTCTCCTCTACCGCGAGCTCTCCGAGTCGAAGCGCTTCGGGTTCAACGGCGCGCGCCATCGCCTGCACGATCGCATCGATGGTCTGTGGATCGAAGTCGCGAAACACCTGCCACGCCTGCCAGGCCTTGTCGGCTGCCGCACGGGCGCTCGCGACCGATCGCAGATCAGCGTCCAACATTGTCACCCTGCATTCTGGTTTCCAGCGACCGACGCGCAGCCTCCAGTGAGTCGGTGTCGATACCCAGTGTCTCCAGCTTGCGCCCCGCGGTGAGCAGATCGCTGCCGAGTGCCGCCGAGGCCAGCGTCACCAGGGAGCGGGTGTGCGGCACGGCAACACCGGCCACAGCCGCTGCGGATATCAGGGGTGCGAGTGAGCCGATCACAGCACAGCGAATCATCGCGGTGGCATGCGACAGCGCAGGTATGGCGCGACTGCCAGCACCATCGGGCGCACCGGCAAATTGATCGAGCCACTGTTTTGTATCTGGCAGATCTCGAACGCCAAAGCGCGCTGCTTGTCTTGTCGTCTCACG
>CAZYDV010000397.1:0-5390 GCA_964646405.1 uncultured Granulosicoccaceae bacterium
CGTGGCACTGATGGTCGACCCGGCACTGTCGTTCGATCTGCCCCCTTTTCTAACCCCCGAGCCGGGTCTGAACTCGGGCTTTATGGTCGCGGAGGTCACCACCGCTGCCCTGATGAGCGAGAACAAACATCTGGCCAACCCCTGCTCGACCGACTCGACACCGACCAGCGCCAACCAGGAAGACCATGTATCCATGGCCGCGCACGCGGCTTGCCGCCTATCGAAAATGAACCGAAACCTGGCCGGCATTCTCGGTGTAGAACTGCTGTGCGCCTCACAGGGCATCGAGTTTCGCACACCACTGACGACAAGCCCGCTGCTGCAGAATGTGATCGACAAGCTACGCGAACATGTGCCGCGACTGCAGCAGGATCGCTACCTGGCTGACGACATCGCCAGTGCCAGTGAACTGATTGCCACTGGCGCACTGCTGCCGGCCTGCGATATCGAGCCGCTGAGCTGCCTGTTGCCCCACTAAAACGTCCAGAGCACACGTAATGAACGATCGACGTAACACACGCGACATCTACCCGCCCACCGGTACCGAGCTCAACACACTGTCCTGGCAGACAGAAGCGCCGCTGCGGATGCTGATGAACAATTTGCATCCAGATGTAGCCGAAAACCCGCACGAGCTCGTGGTGTACGGTGGCATCGGCCGCGCCGCACGAAGCTGGCAGGATTTCGATCACATCACCGCAGCACTGAAATCCCTGGCCGACAACGAAACCCTGTTGGTGCAATCGGGCAAACCGGTGGGGGTGTTTCGCACCCACAGCGATGCACCTCGGGTACTGATCGCCAACTCCAATCTGGTACCACACTGGGCCAACTGGGAGCACTTCAACGAGCTCGACCAGCGCGGCCTGATGATGTACGGCCAGATGACCGCAGGCTCGTGGATTTATATTGGCACCCAAGGCATTGTGCAGGGCACGTACGAGACGTTTGTCGAGGCCGGTCGGCAACACTACGATGGCAACCTTAAAGGCCGATGGATACTGACTGCAGGGCTTGGCGGCATGGGCGGTGCACAGCCGCTGGCAGCCGTCTTTGCCGGCGCCTGTTGCCTGGCAGTTGAATGCGACCCAGACCGAATCGACGCGCGACTGCGCACAGCTTATCTGGATGAACGCGCAGACACCCTCGATCAGGCGCTGGAGATGATCGAGCGCTGGACCGCGGCCGGCGAGGCACGCTCCGTTGGCCTTTTGGGCAACGCCGCCGAGATTTTTCCACAACTACTTGAACGAGGCATACGGCCTGATATCGTCACCGATCAAACCTCGGCACACGATCCGATCAATGGCTACCTGCCGGTTGGCTGGTCGCTTGCCGACTGGCGCGAAAAGCGCGACAGCGATCCGGTGGCGGTGGAGGCAGCCTCGCGTGCATCAATGAAAATACACGTCGAAGCCATGCTGGGCTTCTGGCGCCAGGACATTCCCACACTGGATTACGGCAACAATATCCGCCAGGTCGCGTTCGACGAGGGCTTATCCAACGCATTCGACTTCCCGGGCTTCGTGCCCGCCTATATCCGGCCCCTTTTCTGCCGCGGGGTGGGACCTTTTCGCTGGTGTGCCCTGTCCGGTGATCCGGAAGATATCTATCGCACCGATGCCAAAGTCAAAGAGCTACTGCCCGACGACACCCATCTGCATCAGTGGCTAGACATGGCGCGAGAGCGAATCAAATTTCAGGGCCTGCCGGCCAGAATCTGCTGGGTCGGGCTGGGTGTGCGCGACAAACTCGGCCTCGCGTTCAACGAGATGGTGCGCAATGGCGAGTTATCTGCGCCGGTCGTGATCGGCCGCGACCATCTGGATTCAGGGTCGGTGGCATCGCCCAACCGCGAGACCGAATCGATGAAAGACGGATCAGATGCCGTATCCGACTGGCCGCTGCTCAACGCTTTGCTCAACTGCGCATCGGGCGCCACCTGGGTCAGCCTGCATCACGGTGGCGGTGTCGGGATGGGATTCTCGCAACACTCGGGCATGGTGATCTGCTGCGACGGCACTACCGAGGCCGATGAACGTATCGCCCGCGTGCTGTGGAACGATCCTGCCACCGGCGTTATGCGCCACGCCGACGCCGGCTACGAAACCGCCATCGACTGCGCGCGCGAACATGGATTAAATTTGCCGTCAATCGGAAAGTCATAACATGCCGGCCCACACACCCGATCTTCTGACTGACACACAAATCTCCGAAAAGCTCGCGCAGTTACCCGGCTGGACGATGACAGATAATCATCTGTGTCGCCGCTATAAAACCGCTGGTTGGAAAGCATCGCTCATGGTCGTCAATGCAATCGGCCATCTGGCCGAGGCCGCCTGGCACCACCCGGATCTGCATTTGAGCTACAACCAGGTGAATGTAGCGCTGCAAACCCACTCATCCGGCGGCATCACCATGATGGACTTCGAGCTCGCGCACAAGATGGAAGCATTCATCGGCTGGCAGCCCGGTACCGAACCGGGGGCACTGACCGGCACGCCGGATGAGCCCAGACACCGCTACGTGGTGTATGACAGCGATTAAACACATATAACACGCACACGGCTCGGTGGCAGGTGCGCTGTGGCTTACCTACCCTACAGTAACTCGGCACACAACCGTAGGGGCCGTAAGCCTAAGCGCACGTACCATCACTACGCATAAGGTTCGGTGGCAGGTGCGCTTAGGCTTACCTACCCTACGACAATTCGGCACGCAACCGTAGGGGCCGTAAGCCTAAGCGCACGTACCATTGTAAAAACCCGGAAAAACTCATGGCACTGGACATCATAGAAATCGGCCACCCGACTTTGCGGGAAGTGGCAAAGGAGATACCCGTCGATGAAATCAAAAACGCCGACGTACAACACTTTATCGATGAACTGATCGACAGCTGCCGCACCGCCAATGGCGCAGGCATCGCGGCTCCGCAGGTGGCCAACACCTGGCGAATTTTCATGGTCGAGATCGGCAACAATCCGCGCTACCCCTACAAACCGCCCTACCCGCTAACCGTGATGATCAATCCGACCATTACGTTTTTATCTGACGAACGATTCAACAACTTTGAGGGGTGCCTCTCGATACCGAATCTACGCGGCGTTGTACCGCGCTGCCCGCACGTGCGCGTACAGGGCGTCGACCGCGAGGGCACAGCACTGGATTTTGAAGTCAAAGGAATCACCGCCGGCACCTTCCAGCACGAACAGGACCACCTCGACGGCATCCTGTTTCCCGATCGGGTAGCGGACACCAGAACGCTGTGCACCTGGGAAGAATTCAAGACGCGTTATGAAGAAGGCTTTCGCCAGACAGTCGAAGAAGTGGTGGGCCGCTACGGCAGCTAGCGCAGTTTACTGCGCCGATCGAACGCCGTTTTTCATCCCCCTGGCGAGCACGAACTCCAGCTCATCTGCCAGACCAATCCAGTCGTGGCGCTGCTGGCATTGCAGTGCGGTACCGAGGCTCTTGCAACTGGTTTCATCCATCATATCCGGATGATTCGCCGCCATTGCCGTCCATTGCTGCAACCATTGGTCCAGCAACACTGAGGCCTGTGCGTGGTGCCCGGTTCTGAATAGATCACAGCACCGGGACAACAACTCGACATCAAACGCCGTGCTGGTCATGCGGCTATTGGCAACACACTGACGTGGCGCATGCGCGCACTGTAGTGACCGATATTGCAGAACACCGAACCGCGCTGAGTCTGATGTTCGACAAACTGTTCCAGATCACGGTAGTAACTGATGAAATTCATCTGGCTCGGCACTTCGTCGTTTCGATAATTGCGCACCGTCAGATTCATTGAAGCCACTGTACTGCTATTGCTGGCGTCGACAACACCGCTGGCGTGTGTCGACATAAACGGATAGCCAAAATCGACTCCCGCCAGATGGATGTGGCGCCCTATACGACAGGCGATGTCCACCGCCGGATGAATCACACTGCCCGATGAAAACAACACCGTGGATTTTTTCATCTTGCGATAAGCCTGGAATCGCTGATGACTGCCAACCGCGGAAAAGCGCCGGTTCCGCCAGCCACTGACCACATCCGGATGCACGACCGGAAAGTAGACCAGAGAGGTATTGGATAACAGCGCCGAGTCGAAATCGAAAAAACGCTTGATCGTTTCCAATGGATCAATGCTGACGACGACGTCGGGCACGATACCGTTTGTAATCAATGGTGCCAGTGCTGCATCGACCGCAATCACACTGGCACCGGCATCTCGCAACTCTGCCATAACATCAAACGCATGATCCAGTGATGGACCGGCACCCGCCACTACCACGCTGGCATCACCGGTCAGCTGCGCACTGATCATTTCATTCAGCAGGTAATCGACATCATTATCGTCGCCATGCCGATCGATGTTGCGCTGAAGGTTGTGTTCAAGTATTCCCTGCACCGATGTCTGGTGTTTCCGCACATGCGCATCACTGAGCGCCTGAAGCAACCAGTCACGCAACGATTCAGCCTGCGGGTCAGCCAACTGCAGCATTGGTGGTGTGACGCGAAAACACTCGGGCAACTGTTTTATCGCCTCGGCGGTTTGCAGCTCAACGGCCGGGTGCGACACCCAGTCGCTCATCTCGATCAGATCCAGCATCCGATCGAAAAGCCCGATATTCATCAGCACGACATGCAGCTTGCCATTGAGTGGCAACTGCTCGAGCAGCAACGGCGGCAGGTAACCCATGCCAACGCCGAACAGGGTCACCCCACTGACCTCGGTGACCGATTCTCCGCACTGCAACTGAGCCTCGCGATCAGGTTGCCAGGCACTGCTGAGCCGAATGCCATTGGCCAACAGCGTAGGCACTTCGCCCGACTGATCGAGTTGCAGATCGATCGTACACTCGGCCGCCTGCAGTTGCGCGGCAATGTCAGGCCAGCGCTCGGCTATGATATCTCTTGCGGCCTGTCCGGGCAGCGCGTTTTCATCCATAACGGCGTCATAGCAGGATACAGACCATACAGTTTTACCCGCTGCACATACCGCCTGCGAACTGCATTCCCGTGCCGAATAGGGTTAAGTCCGTGTTAGAGTCCGCGCTCTCAGCGCGGCTGACCACTTCAGCGCCAGCACACTGACCATCATATCCCGGAGACCACGCGTTCATGCAGGACATTACCATCGACTGGGAGCCGGTCGAGTTGTACAAAATTCTGAAATTCGAGGGTCTGGTCGGCAGTGGGGGTGAAGCCAAGGCAGCCATCGCCGATGGCCATGTGAAGCTCAACGATGTGGTCGAAACGCGCAAACGTAAAAAGGTATCTGGCGGCGACACGCTGCAGTTTGGCGAGTTGAAATTCAGGATTGTGCTGCAGGGTTGAGCCCGGCGGGATCTTGTGCCTTTTGATATGGTCTTGGTGGTAGG
>CAZYDV010000398.1:0-5367 GCA_964646405.1 uncultured Granulosicoccaceae bacterium
GGTGCGCTTGAGCTTCTCTTTGGAGTTTTTTGCCTTGCGCGCCCGAACCGCCTGTTTCTTGTTGGCGAGCCCCGCCTTGAGCAACTGGTCCTGCAGTGAGTTTCCCATTTTGCTACCCGAATGTTGATCAGTGTTCGGCGCCGATCGTGCTGATCTGGGCGCGCTGCTTTTGATCTTGCGCTGCGGCACGTCGCAATGACAGCGCCAGCGCGACTAGAAACAGCGCCATCAGCACCACGACGATGGTCGGCGCCGGCGCGCTGCCGATGTACAGACTGAGAGAGACTCCGCCTACGGCTGCGACCACTGCCGCGCCAATGGCAACGCTGAGCATATCCTCAAAGCGATTGCACAACAGATGCCCGATTGCACCCGGTGCAATCAGCATGGCGATAATCAGAATCAACCCCACCGCCTTCAAACCGGCGACGATCGCCACCGACAGCACGATCAGCAGACCATAGTGCAGCCACTTGACCGGCAAGCCTATCGTGCGAGCGTGCAGTGGATCGAATGCGCAGACCAGCAAATCCCGGCGATAGGCCAGCACAATCGCGGTAATCGACAAGGCGACTATCGCCATCTGCCAGATATCGCTCCAGACCAGCCCGAGAATATCGCCAAACAGAATGTGATCCAGATGCAGATCGGTTTCAATCAGCGAAAACATCACGATACCGAGCCCGAACATGCCGGAGAATATCACGCCCATGACTGTGTCCCGTTTGACGCGGCAGTTCTCAGCGATGTAGCCGGTCGCAAGCGCGCAAACCATGCCGGCGGCGAACGCCCCCAGCACCAACGGCAGGCCGGCAACATAAGCCAGTACCACGCCCGGCAATACCGCATGCGAAATCGCATCGCCCATCAGCGCCCAGCCACGCAAAACCAGAAAACAGGACAGAACCGCAGTGGGAATAGCCAGCAGCACCGCCGCGGCCAGCGCCTGCTGGACAAAGTCGATCGCGAACAAGCCTAGCCAGCCCTCAGAGGCCACTGTGGCTGCCAGTCAGATTGCCGGTGCTCGGCACCTGGCGGCGTCGCGCGCGGCGCAGGCCGTGAACCGGTGCGAAGTAAAATACCAGCAGAAACAGTGCGAGTTGCAGACAGATTACCAGCCCCCCGGTGGCGCCATCGAGAAAGTAACTCAGATAACACCCCAGGGCCGAGGTCACAGCACCGATCAGCACGCTCAGCATCAGCACGCGCGGAAATCGGTCTGCCAGCAGATAGGCAGTCGCACCGGGAGTGACGACCATTGCGATGACCAGAAAGGCGCCAACGGTTTGCAGTGCCGCCACAGTGCAGGCGCTCAGCAGAGTAAAGAAGACCGCCTGCAACGCCGTCGCCGGCAGGCCGATCGATCGGGCGTGAATTTCATCAAAGAAAACGACCATCAGGTCTTTCCAGATCACCAGCAGAACCAGCAGTGAGACGACACTGATGATCACCAGTTGCAGGGTGTCGCCCGGATCGATGGCAAGCACGTTGCCGAAGATGATTGTCTCGATACTGATTGAGGCCGGCCTCAACGAAACCATGAACAAACCAAAGCCGAAAAAGCCACTGAATATCAGACCGATGACGACGTCTTCCTTTAAGCGTGTGCGCTGGCTGATTAACAACATGGCCAACGCCGCCAGCCCGCCCGACAGGAACGCGCCGACGGAAAACGGCAGCCCCAGCATGTACGCGCCGGCCACCCCGGGCACCACAGAATGCGATAGCGCATCGCCGATCAGCGACCAGCCTTTGAGCATCAGATAAGCCGACAAAAACGCGCACACGGCCCCGACCAGTGTCGTTACCCAGATCGCGTTGACCATATAGCCGTAACTAAAGGGCTCGAGCAGACTAGCGATCATGCTGTTTTTCTGCTTCGCCATAGAGCACGAACGGGCGCTCGTCGTCGGTGATCACTGTCACTTCGCGGGCATCGTCGTCGTTGTGCAGGTCAGCACCACCAAGAATATGAAAACGCAGCACCCCGCCAAAGGCGGCCTCAAGGTTGGATCGGGTGAATACCTGCTCGGTCGGGCCAGCCGCGAGCACCGTGCGGTTGATCAACACGACCTGATCGCAAAACGCCGGCACACTGCCGAGGTTATGGGTTGATACCAGCATCATGCGTCCTTCATCTCGCAGATTGCGCATCAGCTCGATAATCGCCTCTTCGGTGTTGACGTCGACGCCGGTGAAGGGCTCGTCGAGCAGTATGACCTGCCCTTCCTGAGCCAGCGCTCGAGCCAGAAACACGCGCTTTTTTTGCCCCCCGGACAATTGACCGATCTGGCGCGATCGATAATCGATCATGCCCACTTTCTCCAGCGCCTGATCGACGGACTCACGATCGCGCGGCGACGGCCGACGCAGGAATCCCATGTGACCGTAGCGCCCCATCATCACGACATCGTCGACCAGCACCGGAAAATCCCAGTCGACTTCCTCACTCTGCGGCACGTAGGCGACCGTATTGCGTTGCGCGCCGCGTTTGGCACTCTGACCGAGAATCTGCACCTCGCCTGTGGCCAGCGGTACGAATCCCATCAGCGCTTTAAACAGTGTGGACTTGCCGGATCCGTTGACACCGACCAGGGCGCAAATAGACCCGCGCGGGATCGTAAAAGACGCATCGACGAGCGCCGTGAAGCCGTTGGGATAACGCACTGAAATACCCCGGGCAACCACACCGGCAGACGCCTCATCCCGAGCGGCTGGCATCGTCACTGGCTCAAACCCTCGACGATGGTTTCAATCGTGACGCGCAGCAGATCCAGATAGGTGGGAACCGGGCCGTCCGGATCGCTCAGTGAGTCGACGTACAACACGCCGGCGTAGCGGGCACCGGTCTCGCGCGCTATCTGCCGGGCCGGTTTATCAGACACCGTGCTCTCGCTGAAGATGGCGGGAATTTCGTACTCGCGCACCGCGTCGATCACCTTGCGCACCTGTTGCGGCGTACCCTGCGAATCAGCATTGATTGGCCACAGATACAACTCGCGTAGATTCAGATCACGGGCCAGATAGCTGAATGCGCCTTCGCTGGTGACCAGCCAGCGGTGGCGATCGGCGACCGCTTCCAGACGGTCGCGCAGTGGCGCCATCGCAGCGTTGACCTCGTCGACGTAGGCCTCGGCGTTGGCCGTATAGCTTGCGGCGTTAGCCGGATCGAGTTCGATCAGCGCGTCGCGAATATTCGCCACATACACGGCGACCCCGTCGGGCGACATCCAGGCATGAGGATTGGGCTTGCCGGTGTAGCTGCCACCCGCAATATCAATTGGTTCGACACCCTGCGACACCACCACTGAGGGCACATCGTCTAACCGCTGGAGAAATTTTTCGAACCATCGCTCCAGATTCAGCCCGTTCCACAGAACGAGGTCAGCGCCTCTGGCACGAAGCAGGTCCCGCGGCGTTGGCTGATAGCCGTGGATTTCAGCGCCGGGCGGGGTGATCGACACGACATCGGCGTGTTCACCCGCTACGTTGCTCGCGATGTCGGCGATGACGGTGAAGGTCGTCAGCACTCTGGGTTTGGCCTCGGCACGCGAAACCGCACCCAGCGACAACAGGCAACAAAAAGCCAGTGCCAGCGCAAAGGCCCACACGCTGCGAACTTTAATCGCCTGAAAAGTGGACAATAGCCGCCCTCGAAACTTAGCCAGTGCTTATCTTATACATACTGGCGAACATTTCAAGCATATGCCATACTTCTCACCGTTCCGTTTTGGAGTCGCGACCATCTCATCCAGTAACACGCTGCCGAGTGCGGACGAACAGGCCGCCCTGTTTAGCCATGTGCGCGAGGCACACAAATACGAGGCAATCGAGGATTACGTCGAGCTGATAGACGACCTGATCAGCGCCACTGGCGAGGCGCGCCTGGTAGATATCGCCACGCGCATGGGCATCACGCAGCCCACCGCAAGCAAAACGATTGCGCGGCTGCAGCGCGATGGCTACGTGACTTCAGAACCTTACCGCTCGATCTTTCTGACCGACAAGGGTAAGCAAACCGCGAAACTCAGCCGTCAGCGGCATGAGATCGTCTATCGATTTCTTTTGGCGCTGGGCGTAGATGAGGACATTGCCCGACGGGACTCTGAGGGCATGGAACACCACGTCTCGGATGAAACGCTGGCGGTGTTTCAGCAATTCACGGATCGCTGAGACCCACAGGCAGAGCGCCTGCGGGGGTCACTGTTCACAGCACGCCGTCGCACCTGTTGGCGGTGTCGGTCATACTCAAATAGCCATCTAAGTTCAGTGCAGCTGCGCGCCCCGGACACTCCTACCCCATGTGCAGGCGGCGGGGGCGCCCGGCCAGGGGCGCCCGGCCAGACGCACTGTGAACAGCCACTGAAAGAGCACCTGCTATGGCGTCAACGCTTACGCCTGTGGGGAAGTACTTCTTACAATCGCATCTAGACGGCGCGCTGCTCGAAATCCAGCCCGGATAACCGGTCGCGGCCACCTACTACGGCCAGATTCTCATGTTCCGGCAGCAGGTACTCAGCGGCGATACGCTTCATGTCATCGAGTTTCACAGCCAGTACCCGCTGACGAAACTCGCACTGATAGTCGGCACCGCGGCCGTAGCGCTCGGCAAAGTAGTTACCAATCGCCTCGCCCGCCGGCGAGCCCGGCTTGTCGATGCGGCTGATCACACTGAGTATCGCCTCTTCATGCAGACGCTCCTCATGGGACTCATGCAGCAGCCAGTTCAGCGATGAACGGAAATCGTCAAACGTCTCTTCAATGCGCGGGTCGCGGTAGGAGTAAAAGCGAAAAGCCTGGCTATCGCTGTCATAGCTCGCGCCACCGCCATAGGCTCCACCCTTTTCCCGGATCGCGCTGTGCAGGTAGCCATTGCCCAGATACTCACCGAGCACCATAAACGCCGCCGAGTCCGGGTGACCGGATGGCACAGCGGGATACGCCAATGCGCAGTAGTTGATCTGCGCGTTGATCGACCAGGCGACTCGCGCCTTGCCGCTCTGCCAAACCGGCGCAAAACACCCATTTGTGTCAAATTGCCCGAAATTGCGCGCCTGAGTAGCCGCGGCAATCTGCGCCTGCATTTCGGCTTCACTCACGACCAGCCACTCGCGCCGGGTGGCGGTGACAATGTCATGCAGTGCGGCCATTTTTTCACACAGATCAGCGGCGGCAGCGGGGTCCTTTCGAATCGAATCGTCAAGGTCTTTCAGCCGGGTAACTGCCGCGAGACCTCCCCAGTGATCGGACAATGCGGCGGAGGTACTCAGTCCGGCACTGGCCGCCATCATCGCCAGTGCGTGTCCGCGACCGGCGATGGAACTCTCTCGACGCACCCGAGCCTGGGCGATCAGATCCGCGATGCGG
>CAZYDV010000399.1:0-5361 GCA_964646405.1 uncultured Granulosicoccaceae bacterium
GCCACTGGTTGGAGAAAAGGCAACTGTCGCCGGTTGGGGGGCAACTGAAGAAGACGGGGCACCCTCTGCCGTGCTGCTTGAAGCCGATCTCTCAATCGCAGGCCACAATCGCTGCTGGCCAGCCCATCGCAACAATCTGGATGAAAATCAAATGGTTTGCGCCGGTGGCGGAGCGGCCAATCGAGACTCCTGTCAGGGCGACAGTGGTGGCCCGCTGTTCATTGCACGTGGCAACCAGGATGTGCAGGCCGGAATTGTCAGCTTCGGCAATGGTTGTGCCCGGCAGGGCGAACCCGCCGTCTATTCACGTATCTCGAACTACCAGAGCTGGATCAGCGGGTTTGTACCTGACCTGACGACTTTCTCTGGCAGCAGCGCGGGCGTCGCTGCGGTGCCGGAGTATCATGAGATGCTAACGGGCAATACACAATTGCGGGGAGTGGTGCAAACCAGGCGCGCGATTGCTTTCCGGGTCGATAACGCCAGCCGCGTCATTCTGACCACTGAATCCGGCGACGCCGACTTGATCGTCCACAACAGTCGCGATTTCAGCCGCTTCACCGTTGAGTGTCTGTCGCAAGAGACAACACCGACTGATCAATGTTCGCTGGCGGGCACTGCATGGATTCAGATCTTCGGCTACGCTGACGTCGACAGTCGTTTCATGCTGCAAATCATAGACGATAGCGATGCACCGTTTACAGACGTGCAACTGCCTGAGCTGACACTCGATACAGCGCTCACCGGTTCCGTTGATGCCGAGGGCGCTGCAATTTATCAAATCGCGGCAAGTGCTGACGTCACACTTACATCGTTATCCGGTGACGCAGATCTGTATCTCTTCAACGACAGCGAATTTTCCATCGACTCACTCGATTGCGCTATCACCGGCACTGACTCCACTCATCTTTGCAGCGCTGGTGACACTGCTCGCTACGCCATGGTCTATGCCGCGCAGGCAGCACAATTTAGCATTGTCGCCAACACAGCCACTACCGCACCTCCCGTGCAAACGCAAACGGTCAACGACAGCGGCGGCAGTGGGGGTGGCAGTGTTTGGCCGGGTTATCCATCGTTGCTGCTACTCGGCCTGATCATCGCCTGCAGACGCCGTCGCCTGCAGGTATAGCACAGCGCTAATGCCACAGTTAATCCAGCTATCGGTCTAACTGTACATCGCAACAATTTTTCTAGTCTTTCCCAAGTGTGGGATAGGCCTCTGTATAGACCAGATCGTTCGCCCTGGCCGGCACATGGCAACCCAGACAATCCTTCTTGTAGTCGGTCGCCACATTCACCAACATCGCATCGCCCTGCTCCTGAGGTTTGTATAGCGCCCAACCCCAGCCATCTCCCCACAGGGGATTATTGGCAAAGCGGCCGGTGCTGTCCTTAATCATCACAAACCACTGTTTCAGCCCCTGGTTGGCAAAGCTCACACCCTCGCCCGTGGTATAGTTCCCCGACGAATGCGCGCGCAGTTCTTTTACCAGCGTTGCCCCATCCGGAAACTTGCCGGTACGGCGGTATGCCTCAACCGTGGTCACCTCGGTGTAGACGTCGTGAAACCCGCTGGCCGGTCCTTCGGTCACAAACCAGGATCCCAAATGCACCATCGCTGTGCGAAATCCATCCGGAAAGCTGATGTCGCCACGTGCATCCACGTAGGGTGAGAAACTGCCATCGGCCGTGACACCAGAGACATACCAAACGCCAGCCAGAACCGAAGCCAATGTGAAACCCAGACCGGCTTTTCGAAAGTCGCGCATGACGCCCTCTATTTCAAGTCCGACACAACACCGCCAATTGCATCCATACCGGTACCTTTTCCAGCCCGCAGCACCGGATAATACTGAGTAAAGACAAAGTCATCGGCCGCACTCGCCTGATGACAGGCATTGCACGATGCTGCCGGAAAGGCCTTTGCCGATGCAGTCAGGGTCTTATGATCCGGCGTCGAGAAACTGTAGTACCCCCAGTTGCCAGGTTCATCGGGGAAATGTTCAGTGCTTTTGATCGTCGCTTCGAGACCGAGAAAATCCCCTTCAAAATAGCCATTGCCACTGGTCGCGGATTTCGTCCCAACACTGACTAGCTCCTTGATCAGGATTGTCCCGTCGCGAAACTCACCGGTTTCCTTCCAATGGGCCCAACTGGCCGGATCAATATAGACGTTGTGAAATTCGGGGAACGCGGCCTTGCCGTTGTTCATATCGTTTGGCGTGACAGGCGTGCCGACATAAATCCACTCGCGATAGCCCGTCGGACGAGCAAGCTCGCCATCAGCGATCTTGAAATACGCATTGGTATCTGCCGAAATTCCCGTTGAAACAACCTGAAGTGCCGCAACCGTTACCGCTGCGACAACACCCAAACCCAGTTTCGTCTTTTTCATGACCGCGCCTCGTTAAAAGTGGTTCATAAGAGTGCATGTCGAAGCCCGCCGTATAGCCCACCTGGGGCAACACAACCGACACCACCCACTAGGGCGCAGTCTATGTAGCTGTTATAGATCTGTGAAATATCGAGTTATTCAACAGCAATAAGTGCTCGTTATGACAAGCCGATACGGGCTGGGCTTCAAACGTGCACAGTATTCCAGTCATAGGCTTGAATTTGCTGTACCAGCAGTTCCAGCGCCGGCGCAGGATCCACCTGGTCGACCGTCGCAAACTTGATATTTCGCGATAACGGTGGATCACAAACTGGCCGATGATCAAGTGCGGGCCGCAGTAGCGAAAAGCGTGGAATCACACTTACACCCATGCCATCACGCACGAGACTTTGGATCCAGTCTTCGCGCTGACTTCTGAATGCGACATCAAGATCGAGATCGCTGTCGGCGCATAATTTAAGGAAATCTCCACGAAATTCACAGTGCAGCCTGTCGATATAACGATGTTCCGCCACCGCCTGCAATGGCACAGCGCCCAGTTCGCAAAACGGATGATCCTGCCCAAATGCAACCACAATGGGCTCTTCGAACAAGTCGATGGTCCTGAGTTTGCGATTGGCCAGGGCCTGTCTGGAACAAATCGCGCCATCGATCGCACCGGACAGCAACAGATCCTCGATGGATGCCGGTGTCACATCGTGTAGCACCAGCGACACCATCGGATGCTCCATCTGAAAGTGGTTGAACATTTCACTAAACGCGGCCGGGCCAATCGTGCACATCAATCCAATGTTAAGTTCGGCCACTTCACCGCTGGATACTGCTCTGGCAGTCGCTCGCACCAACTGCCGGGTGCGATCTATTTGCTGAAAGTGAACGCGCAGCGTCTTGCCCAGGGCGGTAAGCTCCGTATAGCGACCATCGCGGTGTATTAGCTCGCCACCTAATTCGGATTCCAGCCTTTTTATTGCCTGGGTGAGCGCAGGCTGCGACACATGGCATTGCTCGGCGGCGCGCGTAAAGTTGAGCGTGTCGGCCACTGCCAGAAAATACCGGACCTGATTAAAATCCATTAAACTTTACCTTCTCTTGCGTTCTACCCGACAACCGACGGCCTGCAACGCTCACCCTATCGTGCAAATTTCTGCGTTGCGGGCACGAATCTACCGCAAAAAAACATCCGTCGGCAAAATTTATATTGAGTGGCTCGCACCATCATGACGCGGCAGCCGGGCAGGCAAAGCATGGGACCGTTCCGATTACGTCATGCCCGCATCGCGCATGGGCACCAACCGCTATACTCCATCCCGGCCACTGTCATTGTCGCGGTGATGCCTTTTTTACGTCGCACGCAATCCCCGACACAATGCCACACAGTGGGCGCAGCTTATGTCAATCGCTGTGAGTTTGCGTCTGCCTTTAAATGCGTGCTAAAGGGTTGCGCGCAGCATCTGCTGACCTTGCCGATAGCTTCCCCACATCCAGGTACCCCTCTATTGTGTCGTGCAAGATTTTGAAATGAACGATCAGCTAAAGGGATTGCTCATCACCACAGTGGGGGTGCTGTTTGTTGTACCAGACGCGCTGTTCGTTCGTCTGATTGAGGCCGATGCGCTGACCATCGCCTTCTGGCGAAGCCTTTTGATCGGCTCGGTTATATTGATCGGGCTGGCTGTGGTTCACCGTCGCGCGTTGCCTGCACAGCTATCGAGCATTGGCGTCAATGGCCTGGTCTATGCGGTTTGCGCCGGTGTCAGCTCTGTGCTGTTTGTCACTGCCGTCACGCTCACGACGGTTGCCAACGCTGTATTCATCATCGCCGCCATGCCCGTGTTCGCAGCAATTTTCAGCCGCCTGGTCCTAGGCGAGACGCTGTCGTTACGCATGATCTGGACTATTGCACTGGTGTTACTCGGTCTTGCCGTTATCGCCATCGGATCGCGCGGTGACGACGCCAGTTCGCTGGCTGGCGACCTGGCGGCATTCGGTGTTGCCGCCACCTTTGCAATCGCACTGACCACAGCCCGGCGCGCGCGCGCAGTGTCCATGATTCCGGCCATCCCACTGGCCTATATCGGCTGCGCGATCGTGCTGTTGCCGTTCGTTGATCCACTGGCTGTCGATGCCAACGACTGGATCCTGGTGGCTCTGCACGGCGGTGTATTCATGGCGATCAGTACCTGCCTGCTGTCGCTGGGACCACGCTATATCACTTCATCGGAAGTCGCGTTGCTGATCCTGATGGAGTCGATACTGGCTCCGCTGCTGGTCTGGTTTGTCATAGACGAATACCCAGGTAGATGGACGCTGATCGGCGGGGCAATTGTGCTTGGGGTATTGTTTGCATCCAATCTGCTGGCGTTGTATACGCGTAGATCAACAGCCAACCGCTGAGGCGCTAAAGCTGCATTGCTCACCCTAACCACCGTTGGCGATACAAAAAAGGGGCACAGCAAAAATACTGTGCCCCTTCTTTTTTACACCGCTGTCTTTTCTTTCGGTCGAGGCTGGTGGCACGGCACACCAGCCCACTTTGCTGGCTAGCGCCGACGCAACAACAACTCGATGCGACGATTCTGCTGGCGCCCTTCTGCGGTATCGTTGTCGGCAATCGGCTGGGTCTGGCCGCG
The DNA here is from genome assembly GCA_964646405.1 of uncultured Granulosicoccaceae bacterium. Taxonomy (GTDB): domain Bacteria; phylum Pseudomonadota; class Gammaproteobacteria; order Granulosicoccales; family Granulosicoccaceae; genus CAKZSB01. The sequence continues at coordinate 5,026 of CAZYDV010000399.1, forward strand.
CCCGCTGGCAGTCAATCGCTGCTCCGCCACCTGCACCTCGTTTTGCAGGAATCGGGTAGCAGCCGATGCGCGCGCCGATGACAACTCCCAGTTGCTTGGGAATGTCTCGCGCAACCTGGCACCAATAGGCACGCTGTCCGTGTGACCGATGACATCGATATCCCAGTCTTCGAACTTGTTCAGCACGCCGCCGATCGTGCCCAGCGTATCACGACCGGATCGACTCAACTGGGCACGCCCCAGCGCGTAGAGGTCTCCGCTGCCAAGCGTCAGGGCAACCGCGGTGTCGTTGTCGGTGGTCCCCACCGAGACGCCATCTACACCCGCTTGTTGCAG
>CAZYDV010000400.1:0-5343 GCA_964646405.1 uncultured Granulosicoccaceae bacterium
GCGTGAGCGAGGTACTGTAACTCGACCTTGCTCACGCGGCGGGTTTCCAGTGCGGCGCTGAGATGATGCGTGGTTGTGGTGCGCGCGGCACTCACCACCAGGACAACAGCCACCCGATCCCTGTGGCACTGAGTGCCGCCAGCAGCAGGCCCCACCACCAGCGTTGGAAGAATACGCTCGGCACGGGGTGATCGGTGGGCCAGTTCATCCAGCCGCTGATCATCGGGGCGACGAGGTTTTGCGAGGCACGCAGCGCGTACAACACGACCATCAAAATATGGACGCCCAGCACCACTTTGAGGATATCGCCGTTGAGGTGATGCAGATGCAACAACTCTTCGCTGAGGTTACTGGATAACAGGCCATAAAATGCACCTTCGAGCAGCTCGTCTTCGTCGGCGATAAAAAGCCCGCTGAGCGCCTGAAAACTCAACAGCGCCAGCATCAGCAATACCGCCCAGCCACTGGCGGCATTGTGGCCGCGCTCGGGTGGCACCTGCCCTTTGGCCAGGTGCCCAAGATGTGATAACGAATGCAATGGGTTGGAGTACAGTGCAGTGATTCGCGCGTTACCACTACCCACTATTCCCCAGCAGAGTCGAAACAGTAACAGGGCCAGTACGAACTCGCCCGCACTGCGGTGCCACTCGAAAAACTGCCAGCCGGTGGTGCCGCTGATAATTAGAAACAGCACCGCGACAACCAGGCTCCAGTGAAAGAGCCGGACCCAGGTATCCCAGATCCGGACTCGTTCTGAACGCTCAGCTGTTACTGATTCAGTCATGCCTTAAGGGCTGAGCTACTTTTTCTTGGCGCGAAAATCGTCGTGACAACCTTTGCAGCTTTTGCCGGCAGCACCCATGGCGCCTTTCAGTGCGTCCAGCCCATTGCCGGCCACGGCCTGCAGTTCGGTGGCCGCATCATTCATGGCCTTGCCTGCCTCGGTAATCTTCGGATAGGTGTCCCAGATCGCCGGCAGCGCGCGATTCTTTCGGTTGGCTTCGTCGCCGTTATGTGAGCCCGGCGGCCACATGGCGCTCTGATTCATCGACACCGAAGCCAACAGGTTGTCCGCGGCGGCGCTTGCGGCCTCGGCGTTGTAGTCGGTCTTGCCTTTGGCCATGCCACTTAGGATGCCAAGGTTGAAACTGTAGAGTTGCATCAATGCCTGACGTGCCTTGATCGCTTTGTCGTGCGGACCGTCGTCAGCGGCAAAGCTCGCGGTGGCGGCAAACATGGCAGCCGACACTAGCGCTATCAATCGAACTTTCATCATTCTCTCCTGTCGTTTGTGGTGCAGCACACCCAGCCTAACAAACCACTCGATCACATCCCACTGCGTTTCGGTGCAAAGCTGCACAGACGTCCTGCATTTTTGCACACCTCAATGACGCCCGTCGCCGGAAAAGACCTTTTGCAGTTCGTTGATCAGAAACCGTTTCACCAACCGAATACGCAGGGTGTCCCGCAGATCGACATGACTGAGTATCCAAAGATCATTGCTCGCCACCGGCTCTTCGACCGCGAGTTTCACCAGCGACGAGTTGTACGCCAGCAGGTAGTCCGGCAACACGGCGATACCGGCTCCGGCGACACATAGACGATACGCGGTCAACAGCCCATCGGCCGTGACGCGCGGGCTGCTGTCATCGATGCGCGCGTCCAGCCAGGTACAAAACGGGGCGTGTTTAAAGGGTTCATCGAGTACCACGAATCGGTGCGCGCTGTTTGCCACGGGGAAGCTATTCAAGCCGGTCTCATCGAGATACGTGCGCGCCGCACAGGCGGCAAAGTTCAGCGTTGCAATCTTGCGCCCCACCAACTCTGCTGGCGGTTCAACGCAGGTGCGCACCGCAATATCGGCCTCGCGATTGTTCATGTCGCTGAGCTGGTTAGCCACGCGCAGACTGATCGACAACTCGGGATAGCGTTGCTGCAGTCGCGTCAGAATATCGGGCAGCACATAACAACCGAGGGTGTCGGTAGTGGTGATGCTGACCGGCCCCTCTATTTGTTGATCGACACCACTGATCTGGCGCGATATGTCATCAACGGCCAGTTTCATTTTCTGTACCTCGGCGTGCAGCGTCTGTCCAGCCGGTGTTAGCTGATGGCCCTGGGAGGTGTGATCGAACAGATGCGTTTCCAGCGATTTTTCAATCGCTCGCACGCGTCGCAACACGGTGGTGTGACTGACACCGAGTTGCCGGGCCGCCTGCGACAGCGACCCGGCATCGGCGAGCGCGAGAAAGTAACGCAGGTGATCCCAGTTCCAGTTCAATCGCCACCCGCCGGTAAGCGCCTAAGCCAATTGTGCCTTGAACAAGCCAACCGTCCGCTCCCAGGCGAGATTCGCCGCCTCTTCGTTGTAGCGTGGCGTCGAGTTGTTGTGAAAGCCGTGCCGCGTGCCAGCATACAGATGGCGTTCGAATGGCTTGCCGTTGGCTTTTAAGGCTGCTTCAAAATCGGGCCACATCGCATTGATGCGCTTGTCGTCCTCGGCAGACTGTATCACCAGGGACGCTCTGATTCTCGCAACGTCCTCAGCCGCCGGTGCGGCACCGTAAAAAGGGACACCAGCCAGCAGCGCATCACCCATTTCAACGGCCAGAAAATTGGTCACGCCGCCACCCCAGCAAAATCCGGTGGCGCCAAGCTTGCCGCTGGAATCGCTATGGGCGGCCAGATATTGCGCGCTGTTGAGCATATCCTGTTTGAGTTGTTTTTGATCTAGGCTGCGCTGCAATGCCTTGCCGTCATCATCGTTGCCCGGGTAACCGCCCACCGGTGCCAGACCGTCCGGCGCGAGTGCCAGAAAGCCCTCCACCGCCAGTCGCCGCGCGACATCCTCGATGTACGGGTTGAGGCCGCGATTCTCATGGATCACCAGCACCGCCGGAAACGGCCCTTCGCCACTGGGCCGAACCAGATAGCCGCGCATCGCGCCCGAGGTGCCACCGCGCGAATCGTAGTCGACGTAGTTGGCCTTGATCCGTTCGTCGGTAAAGGAAATGGTCTGCGCCTCGGCGTAGCGCGGCAGCAGCGCCTGTGCCATCGCAAGCCCCGAGACACCGGCGATGGTAATCCCCGAGGCGCGCCGCAGGAACTCGCGCCGGTCGTACTCGCCGTGACAGTATTCATCGTATAGGTCGTAGATTTGCTGGTCGATCTCGATGGTCGGATCGTCAATCTGTTTGTTCACCTGATGTTCTCCGTTGTGATCTGGCTGATACACAGCGCCGGCTGGATCCACTGGCAGGCGCCCAGCTCGCCATGCACACGCATAGACGATACGCATTTCTAATGGATTTCGTGCACGCGCTCTACCGTGTGCACGCGATCTTTGCCGGATCTTTGCACTCTTACCAGCGGCTGCCGGCCAGCGGTGTCAGGACCATCGGCTGCAGGGTCAACGGGCTCCGCTGAACCCGTTCATCGACCATGCGTTGCGCTATCCTCCATGTTATTCTGAGTCCCGTATCAGCGCCTATGTCTGCCTGTTGATCAGACCCGCAATCGCTGCACGCGCCGGGGCAGTTTCGTCGTCGGCGCTCCTCTACCACTACAACCAGAGAGCGCAATGAGCCAGGCACAATACGAATGCCGCGACGACATCGCCGTTATCAGCATGGACAACCCGCCGGTCAATGGCCTGGGCCACGGTCTGCGCACCGGCATTGTCGAGTCGCTGGCCCGCGCCAATGCCGATGACGCGGTCAGCGCGATCGTGCTGACCGGCAGTGGCCGAGCCTTTTCAGGCGGCGCAGACATTCGAGAATTTGGCACACCGCTGTCGCTCGCCGCACCGCGACTGGGCACCGTGATCGATCACGTCGAGGGCTCGGCTAAACCGGTCATTGCGGCGGTGCACTCGATCGCCATGGGTGGCGGACTGGAACTGGCACTGGGCTGTCACTATCGGGTGACAGCGAAAGGCGCACAGATCGCGCTGCCGGAAGTGAAACTTGGCATTCTGCCCGGTGCGGGCGGCACGCAGCGCCTGCCGCGCATCCTGCCGCTGGAGATGGCGACCAACATGATCGTCTCTGGCGAACCGGTCAAATCCGAAATGTTCGCAGAGACCGCGCTGTTCGATCAGATCGTCGATGGCGATGTCGTGGATGCGGCCGTGGCGTTCGCCAGACAAGTTGTGGCCGAAGGCAGTGCCAGGCCGCGCGTGCGGGATATGCCGGTTGAACACGAGGACGCAGAGGCCTTCCTGCAGTTTTCGCTCAATACAGTTCGTGCAATGACACCGCACATGCCGGCACCGGCCAAATGTATCGAGGCCATTCGCGGCGCCGTCACCCTGCCATTCGACAAAGGTCTGGAGGCCGAGCGCGCAGGCTTCATGTCGCTCGTCAGCACGCCTGAATCAGCCGCACTGCGGCACGCGTTTTTTGCCGAGCGCGCGGCGACCAAGATCCCCGATGTTCCCAAAGACACGCCACTTCGCGAGATCGCCAGTGTCGCCGTGATCGGCGCCGGTCTGATGGGCACCGGCATCGCGATGAATTTTCTCAACGCCGGTCTGCCAGTGCGCATTCTCGAGCGCGAGCAGGCAGCGCTCGATAAAGGTGTCGCGACGATTCGCAAGAACTACGAGCGCACCGCGAGCCGCGGCCGGCTCAGCACCGACGACGTCGAAAAGCGCATGGCACTGCTGACCCCGGTACTCGATTACGCCGCCCTGGCCGACGCCGATCTGGTGATAGAAGCGGTGTTTGAAGAGATCGGCGTGAAGCAAACCGTATTTGAGACCCTGGATGCGACGATGAAGTCCGGCGCGATACTCGCCAGCAACACCTCGACGCTAGATGTCGACAAGATCGCCGCGTTCACCCAACGACCCGGCGATGTCATCGGCATGCACTTTTTCTCACCGGCCAATGTCATGAAGTTGCTGGAGGTTGTGCGCGGTGCGGCAACCGAAAAAGACGTGCTCGCCACGGTCATGAAACTGGCAAAGAAAATACGCAAGACGGCCGTGGTGTCGGGGGTCTGCGATGGCTTCATCGGCAATCGCATGATCGAACAATACTCGCGCCAGGCCACCTTCATGCTCGAGGAGGGCGCAACCCCGGCACAGGTTGATCGGGCGGTGGAAAAGCTTGGCTTTGCGATGGGCCCGTTTCGTATGGGCGATCTGGCCGGCAATGATATCGGCTGGGCCATTCGCAAGCGCCGCTACGTCGAACAGCCAGACATCATCTATTGCGGGGTTGAGGATCGACTCTGCGAAGCGGGCCGATTTGGCCAGAAGACCGGCGCCGGCTGGTATCGCTACGAACCGGGCAACCGTCGCGCCCTGCCCGATCCGGCGGTGATCGAGATCATTGAAAA
>CAZYDV010000401.1:0-5339 GCA_964646405.1 uncultured Granulosicoccaceae bacterium
GTGCCGATACACCGGTTGTGTTCACAACAAGTGCTGTTAGAAGAATGGCATTGATGGTGAGTTTGCGAGAACGGGAAAGCACGTCTACTGACCCCGGGATAATTGTTGAGTGGGAGATGGCAATGTGGAGTTGAATCTGTGTGATATCAACAGAATCAATTCGGACCTTCCGAAATAGTATTGCCGGGCAAAGTATCTCATCTATCTGACTGTATCTGCACGATACGCCTGTAAGGTGAAGCGGTAGCATGGATAGTAGTCTGATACCAGGACTTGTGCGCGAGCAAAGTGGCTATTGTCTTAACATGTAATGACTTGTGGGTGATGACGTATATCTCTTATTAAGGAGTATATACAATCGTATTGTCTTCCACCCCAAAAGCACGCGATAGGGCGTGGTGTGTCGAGCCAAAAAAATGCACTGTCTCCTTTATAGGACGGCCCGTTTAGGAATCATGATTGTGCAATGCTCATATAGATGATGTGTGCTGGGAAGGAAAAATTTGGCAGGGAATTGGATAGCGCGATTTTTCAATGAGTGTTGGACGTGAGAGCGGTGTGGTTTCAAGTAGTACTCTTGTCCCATTTGGAAGCCCGTCAGGTAACTGAAGTCGAAACAGCAATTCACAACATTGAGAGACGGCAGGAGGCTGCTTTTTGTCAGGGTAATGACAGATTGAAACGCACCCACAGTTAGGCGCGCGGCTCACAGGCTGTCCGTAGTATGCTGCCGGTTTTCGCTTGATATCTCGCGTCCTCGCTACGCTCCCGGTTCTTAGACTACTTCCCGGCAGCCTCCCCGGCGAGCGCAGGCGTGGGCGGGATCAGCCCACCCACCGCATAGCGGACCGCTTCGGTGCAGTTGACATGGCATGAGGGGACAGACGAGGGTGTATCGGCTACAATGGCCGGGCAGCGCCTACCCCGTTTCATGCCCACACAAGCGACAGGCACTATAGCCGGTAGCAGTGTCGGAAACACAATCGAAGCACTCAGCTAGGCCAAAAACCAGCGGCCTGCAATGATGGCAGTCGCGTTTTATCCAGTCGTTCTCCGTTTGTGAGATTCGATTAGTTGCGGGTGTTGCAGCGTCTGCTGTAGTGATTGTGTAATTTCCTCAAGGCTGGCACGTTATATCTGATAACGGTGGTTCGGACGCTGAATTGGATTGCCGCGGGCCTGGCATTGTTAATCGCACAAGAAATCACATAGATGACTTCCCTGATGACTCCAGCAGTCCTGGTACGGATTGACCACTCAACATTAGAACGGCGGGCGCTGTCTGTCACACTGTTAGCGGTTTTTTTGTTGTTTTGGACGCCGCTGTCAGCCAGTGCAGAAAAACGTGTAGCGCTGGTAATTGGCAATGCGAATTACCAAAGCGTCGCACCGCTCGACAACCCGGGCCATGACGCGACCGATATGGCGAACAAGCTGCGTGGCCTGAACTTCGAGGTAATCGAAGGCACCGATGCCGATTTGTCTGCATTGAAAGGCTATATCAAACAATTCAGCCAGCAACTGAACGGTGCTGATGTGGCGCTTTTCTACTATTCCGGGCATGCGATCCAGGTGCAGGACACCAATTATATCGTACCGGTAGATGCAACACTTGGCAGCGAACTGGATGTCGACCTTGAAACGTTGTCTCTGGGTACAGTGTTGCGGCAAATGCGATACAAGGCGCGAGTCAATCTAGTGTTTCTGGATGCGTGTCGTGACAATCCGTTTTTGCAACGGTTGAAACGTGGTACGAAAAATATCCAGGCCACCCGCGGACTGAGCCGGATCGATACCAATCATGTAGGCAGTGTGATTGTATTTGCGACCGCACCAGGTGAGACCGCACTCGATGGCACCGGGCGTCGCAACAGCCCGTTTACCGAAGCGATGTTACGCCACATCGATACCCCTGGTCAGGACATTGGCATCATGCTGCGCAAGGTGCGGGGCGATGTGATACGTGTTACCAACAGTAGCCAGATTCCATGGGAGCGAAGTTCGTTGACCGAAGGTTTTTCGTTTGCCAGTTTGGTCGTACCTCCACCTGCCCCCGAATCGGCCATCGGTCTGTTTAAAGTCACTGGGCTGCCAGCGAATACTCGATTGTGCTTTTATGTCGACGGTGATTGGTTGTGTAACAGTAGCCGGCCACTGCAAGTTGGCCAGGTCTATCCGGTTTTTGCCAGTGCTCCTGGCTATCTGGACTGGCGAGGTCAGGCGCGGCTGGATCGCGACGGGCAGCCACTTGCGATTTCACTGAACCCGCAGACGCCGCTATCGGAGCAGAAAATTCTTACCCTCGTTGCTGTTGATCAAGAGGGGGTGCAAATACTTATTGGTGGGTCAACCGGAGTCAAGTTTCAAAGCCGAACCGTGCAGGTGGCAAAAGATAGTGGTATCGAGTTGTTTTTTCCCAAGCTGAATGAGAGGGATCTCAAGGCACTGAAGCCCACTGATGTACTGGAATATCAACGCGATGCTCTCGATCTAGCCCAACAGCGCTACCAGGCGAGTGCTCGGTTGACTGGAGCGCTGGTCCGGACCAGCACGGGGTCGTGGAGTTCTGTTTGGCGACTATCACGTACTGGCTTGGCGGATAATACGTTTCAGCTAGCCACCGATTCACTCGATGAAGCGCTGATCAGCGTTATCGGAGATATTGCGAAGCTGAAGTGACGCGACAATTGTGTGGTTTCTAAAGCACTTGAGTCGTGCCCGTGCGGTCCAAATTTTCCGCTTTTCTTCGTGGGCGACGATCGTGCTGCAATTGCCACGTGTACGCGACCTTTTACTCCGCGTTTGAGACAAGCATACGATGAATGGTGTCCACTTCGCAGGCAAAAGCGCGGGCTGTTACCCCGGCAAAGGCCAGCGTGGGCAGCAGTAGCCCTGCCGTCGCATACCGCAAGGTAACAGCAGTAGCGCAGCAGGCGCCGGATCATGGATCTGTTCACGGCGCAAATCGGCTACAATGCCTCGGCGGTGGGAGCGTGGATCCCGATTTTTACCCAGGGGCGGCAACACGCGCCATTGTCAGCGTCAGCGACGGAATTTGTTCGAATGCACTCAGCGATCAGAAATATCCTGCGTCCAATGGCGATAGCCATCGGCTTATCAATGCTTTATGGATGCGCCAGCGTACCGCCGCCGGTGCAGGAGCTGGAAGTGGCGACTGCGGCGCTGGCGTCAGCGCGTGCCAGCGGTGCCCCGCAGCACGCCGCGGATCAGTGGCAGTTAGCAGACGACAAATTCGCGACCGCCCGTCAGTTGCTTGAGAAAAAGCAAAACAACGCGGCAAGGCGCGCGCTGCAGCAGGCGACGGTAGATGCGAAATTGGCTCAGGCTAAGGCTCAGATGCAGCAGCGAGATGCCGAGCAACGCGCCTTGCAGGAGGAGATCAGTCAGCTCAAAAAACGTATTGAAGCGGTGGAGCTCGGCGCGGAGTAGGCGGGAATCGCACGCCTGTCGAATACAACAATACTGTCGTTTACGAATGGTCCGTCGGCGTTTGGCACGCCATCGCTACATCAACGGGCTTGCATTTACACCCATTCAGGAATTCCAACCATGAACATCGCGATTCGGGCCGTGCAGGTAACCACCGCCTGTGTAGCTTTTGTGCTGGTGATTGGCTGTACCGCCAGGCCTTTGAAAAATGAACAGCTCGACCTCGCCCGCGCCAGTTTCGAACGTGTCAGTGCCGATCCGGTAGTGAACCGGTATTCCAAAAACGAGCTGAATATTGCACGGGCAAGCCTTGTCAGTGCCGAGAAAGCATGGATCGCCAAGGCCGACAAAATCGAAATCGATCATCGATCCTATATCGCATTGGCAGACGCAGAAATTGCGCAAACGCTTGCCGCAGCGCGCAGCGATGAGGAGCTCATTGCCAGTCTCAAACTAAGCCAGCGCGACGCAATTGTGAGCTTGCGCTCGGCAGAGACAATCGCGGCCAACTCTGCCGCCGAGCAGGCGCGCAACGAAGCGGCGCGTCTGATGGCAGAAACCGAGCAATTGAAAGCAGAGGCGGCGGCACGTGAAAATCAGCTACAGGCACAATTGGATGAACTCAACGAGTTGCGTGCGCTGGAGGCTAAAAGTACTGACCGTGGAATGGTGTTAACACTGGGTGATTTACTGTTCGATGTAGGCAAAGCGACACTCAAACCCGGGGCGATCAGTGATATCGATGAAATTGCTACCTTCATGCTCAATCACCCGGATCGCGCCGTGGTTATTGAGGGCCATACGGATGACACCGGCGACGATGATTCTAACCGCGAGCTGTCACTAAGCCGTGCCAATGCCATAGGTGGGGCACTGGAAGCGCGTGGCGTGGATTTCTCAAGGATTGAGACCCGTGGTATGGGTGAGGACGTGCCTGTTGCCGATAACGATACCGCGGTTGGCAGGCAATTGAATCGACGTGTGGAGATAATCTTCCCCAATGACGTGGAAAACCCCGCCGGCGGCAGTTCCGCTGAAACTTCGCAATAGCCGATAATAAACGGGATCACATGATGAAATCTATTTCTGGCAACGGCGCCCACATCCCGGTGATTGGATTTGGCACGTGGACGCTCGATGACGCTCAAGCTGAGCGGATGGTAGCGGCGGCACTCGACGTCGGCTATCGTCATATCGATACGGCGGCGATGTACGGTAATGAAGCAGGTGTGGGTGCGGCATTGGCTACTGCCGGGCAAAGTCGGGACGATATCTTCGTGACCACCAAGATCTGGCACGATCAATTGGGCGCAGGTGCGTTGCAGGCATCGTTGGCTACAAGCCTTGCGAAACTACAGCTTGATCATGTAGACCTCGCGCTGATTCACTGGCCCTCCCGATCGGTTCCACTGGCCGAGACGATGGCAGCGTTGAACGATGCCAAAGCACAGGGGATGACCCGGCACATTGGTGTGGCCAACTTTACGCGTGCGCTGATTGACGAGGCGGTAGGATGTTCCGATGCACCATTGGCCTGCAACCAGATTGAGTACCACGCCATGCTCGATCAAAGTACGGTTGCCGCCGCGTGCAAAGCCCATGGCATTGCCGTTACCGCCTATTGCCCGCTTGCACAAGGTCAGGCGCTGCTGACTCACCCGGCCGTCACGGCACCGGCCGAGCGGCTGGGTGTTAGCGTGGGGCAAATCGCGCTTTACTGGGTACTGCGCCAGGACAACGTGGCGGCCATTCCCCGCACCAGTCAACCGCATCGACTGGCGCAGAATCTCGATGTTTTCGACCTCGCGGTGACGTCTGCAGAAATGGCAGCACTCGACGCACTGGCGGCAACCGGTTTGAGAGTAGTGAACCCGGGGGTCGCGCCTGAT